>JBJEAY010000595.1:0-7783 GCA_051869575.1 Prevotella sp.
AATCGTGATGGTTGGTTCTACTGGGCAGTACGCAAGAGTGGTACTCAAACAAGAAGCACAAGCGCCAAGTTTGACGAGTTGGTCAAGGCATGGGGCGAGGATCAGATTGTCATCAAGGCTCTCATCGGTCGTAGCGTAGAGAACGACTACTTTGAAATCCTTTACACAAAGCACCCTGCCATCCAGTACGATGAGGAGGGCAATGAAGTTGAATGCTAACACGGAGGACATATGAAATACGTAATAAAGAAAGAGAAAGAATGTGGTTGTGTAATCTACAGCGTTTACAATCAAGAGACGAATAACCGCGTGAATTACTTCTCAACTCGTGAAGATGCCCAACGTTTTATTGACCGCCAAAATAAGCCTATGAAGATTTATCACTATCCCATAACAGACTGTGAACATGATGGTGATATTCGCTCTGCTGAATATGAAGTTCAAAATGCAGGCGGAGAGGTAGTTTCTTCCTACTGGGATGGAAACGACTGCGGAGAAGCCTACGTTGAGTTTACCGTAGCTGATAACATGGCAGACAAGGTCTGCGACAAGCTCGGATATTACAAAGAAGAATTATATCGATACACAAAAAGGAAATAATATGACCGACTATGAATTGTCAAGGTTCTGCGAGAACCACCCAGACTGTGATTGCAACTGCATGAAGTGCCCGGCATTTGCCAGCAACATGCGTGAAGAACTTGGGTATAACGAAAACGACGAAGAATATCAAGATTAGACTATGGCAAAAATAGTAGAAAACGAAAAAGGATTTCGTGTAATCGAAGTCAGTAGAACCGAACTTGTTGAAAAACTCGGTTACCAGGGTGCTGTCGGTATCTGTGATTTCTGCAACAGGTCATCCTCTGTAGGTTATTTGATTTGCGTGCTCAACTCATGGTATTGCCCCGACTGTTATAAGCGATATATCAGTAATGCGAAAAGATATGTCGAAGACGTCGATTATGAGTTTGCTGTATTCAATAGGTATGTGAAATTGTTTGGAATAAATCAATAGGGTATGGGAACAAAAATATTGTTTATCGTTTACCAAGGCGATACATGGCTGACAAAAAGCAGCTTCGTTTTTAGGGGCTTGTTCGATACACTTGAACAAGCCATTGAAGCTATAGTCAGTAAAGCAGAGATTGATACGAGGCTCATTGAGAAATCAAAGGTTCGTGAAAACCTTTCAGAGTGGCTCCAAAGTATCGTCAATATGGATGACGCTTTCATCATAGAGACAGTAGAACTTAATAAGTGGGAGGGTGAATTATGGAAGAAGTGATTTTGCTTACCAAAGAGCAGAACATGATGAAATACCGTCTTGAAGAACTCGGGTGGAGAGTATATCTGAACGAGCAGGACGGTCAGGTCATTGCTGAGATAGAGAAATGGACTACTGCAGGAGTGGATATGATAATTACCTTGTTCCCTTTCTGTTTTGAAAGTCTTTCCGTCTATGTAGATGATTTCGATGTGGACGAAGAAATAGAAGCCCACAGACAAGATGAGAGATACAAGATGGCTTTTACCATCAGGCAGAGTTTGGAGGATTTCGAGGATTTTGAAAAGATGCTCCAGTCTGACTACGAAAATATTGAGAAGTTCCTAAACGAAGATGATCCTAAGCCTGAGAGCAAAGAATTTGCACTGACCGACGAGCAGAAAACAGTTGCCATGCAGTTCAAGGAAATAGTAAGGTATATGGAACAACTCGACATTAAAGCTGTACTTGATACCAGTAAGGGCCGCATCTATCTGCTTGACGGAAGAGAACTTTCTTTTGTAAGCTCAAGTGAGTTTTCGGCTAATGAAAAATATGAATATTCTCCGTATTGCAAGGTGAACATGGAAAGTGCCGAATGTGTCACGACTGAAATATTCGACGACGTACTTTATTCTTATGACGATTTATACGCAACCAACAAACAAGAATAGGAGATTTCGAAATGGAAGATTTTGTAAACATCGCAGTAGATATTGAAACGCTCTCAAAGAGACCCACTGCAGCCATCATCAGTATCGCAGCAAGAGTGTTTACCCTTGATGGTGGACCGATAACCAGTGATATAGTGTTTCGGCAGTCTGTAGATGCTACATCATGTGCCATGTATGGGTTTGACATAGACCCAGCAACGGTGGATTGGTGGAGCAGACAGGATGATGAACTTAAGGAACAGTTTAAAGAGAATGTCAGTATCAAGGCTGCACTGGAGAATTTCGCAGTGTATATCGATGATGCTCTGAATATGAACAATGCCGTTAAGGCACATATATGGTGCCAAGGCACGGACTTCGACATTTCCATACTGCGCAACGCCTATGTGGTCGTGAACAAAGACAGAGAGGAGAAGAATATCCCATGGAATTACAGCGATGTCCGTGACTCCAGAACATTTATCCAAGAGGGTGTGAAACTGCTTGCACCGGAGTTGGAAGACCCTTATTCGTTTATTCCAAAAGATGAAGGATGGGTGAAGCATGATGCAATGTCTGATGTCAATAGGCTGATAAAGAACGTACAGTATGTGTATAGACAACTTCAAAACCGATTAAACCAGCAGAAAGATGTATAGAGGTAAATCCATCTACCAGCCCAATGGCGCTGCTTACGAGTATTGCCATTGGGCTTGCAACCTGTTCAACGGTTGCAGGAATAATTGTGAGTATTGTCTGGAACCAAACACAGAGATCCTTATGTTTGACGGCTCTGTGAAAAAGTTGAGTGACGTTGAAATAGGTGATGAGCTGTACGGTTTTGAAGGTAAAGACCATGTACGCTTATCAAAGTCAGTAGTAACAAACAAAGTCTATGTAATCAAGGATGCCTATGAGATAAATCTATCGAATGGGGTTAAGTTAATTTGCTCAGAAGACCATCGCTGGCTATCAAATCGTGGATGGAAATATACAATCGGTGCTGAAACAGGAAAGTTACGGAGGCCTTTTCTTACTCCAAATAACAGGATATATGGGTTTAGTGATTTTAATATGATGCCTGATTTTGAGGTGTCAGATTTATATCGACGTGGCTATCTCTTTGGAATGATAAGTGGTGATGCAAATTTTAAGGCTTATCCAGGAGTAGTAAAAACAAAAGGGGAAAGTATTAAAACAACGTTTTATCGTTTTAGACTGGCATTAGTTATGTCAGAAGCTGTTGAACGTACAAAGGAATATCTTGAAGACTTTGGAGTAAAAACGGTTTCTTTCAAATTTCCGATGAAAGATAGAACGACAAAAGAGATTGTTAATAGGGATGCCATTCGTGCAAGTTCAAAAGATGCCTATGAGAGAATCAAAGAACTAATCACGATAGAGGATGATATTGAATTCAGACGTGGCTTTGTTGCTGGATTTTATGATGCAGAAGGTAGTGCGGGTCAAACTATTCGTATATCAAATACAGATAAGTCTTTACTTGATTTGTTTGTAAGGGGCATTGACGAACAGGGCTTTCGCTATTGCTATGAAAGAACAAAGGTAAGAGACGGGCAGAAAAAGATGTATTCCGTAAGGGTCGGAAGTCGATTGCGTGAAAGATTGAGGTTCGTAAAAGTTTTCAATCCATCTATGCGTGCGTTGAGAGATATAACTGGGATAGCAGTCAATGCCTTTGATGAAGAGATAAAGGTGTTGTCAATAAGGCGCTTGGGTGAAGAAATGGAAATGATAGATATATCAACGACCACCGAGAATTTTATCGCAAACGGCATAGTGTCTCATAATTGTTACAACAAGCACAGCATGGCATCAGGTGTTCTTGGAGCAGAGGAAGTAAGTTTGAAAAAGTCGCTTGTCGATGAAGCAACGGCATTTGAGATATTCAAGAAAGAACTGTCGGAAGCCAAGCAATTGATGTTGCCTGAAGACTCGTTGTTCTTTTCGTTTGTAAGCGACCCGATGTTGCCGGAGAATATTCCTCTTACGATGAGGTGTGTTGCTCTTGCCCTTGAAAATAATGTGTCTATCCAGATCCTTACCAAGTGTTCCGATTGGGTAGAAGACAAGAATATCCTCCATATCCTTGGCAAACAACATAAAGGAAAGGTCAAGATTGGCTTTACCCTTACAGGCATGGAAGAAATGGAAAGCCTTTGCTTGAACAATACAGACGAGCGTATTCAAGCAATGGGATTGTTGAAGTCTCATGGTATTGAAACATTTGCAAGCGTGGAACCTGTGATAGACATAGACGCATCTTTGTCTGTCATAGAAAAGTCCAAATATGTCTGCGATATATTCAAGATAGGTCTTGTTTCCAAAATGGGCATAAAGTTCGAGAAGCAAGAAGTCATGCGTCTGGTATCGTCAGTGAAAGCCATTCTCGGTGACAGGCAGGTAATGTTCAAGGATAGCGTGAAAAGGTATTTCCAATAGCAAAAATCTTTGCATATTTGATAAACTTTTTGCCTTAAAAACTTGCGTATTTGATTAAAAAGCCGTACCTTTGTATCAGCAAATAAGATAAATAGTTATTCACTAAAAACTCCAAAGCATATGGAAGCTACATCAAAGAAATCAATTAGAATCAACAAGAGTATGGTAATGAAAGCTGCGTGGATGATTCTCCGCAAGAAAGAGGCTACTTCTTTCGCTGAAGCCCTCAAGAAAGCATGGAGAGCGTATAAGCTGAAAGCGCAGATGGCTCTCGGTGTCGTGGCATTCACGTTCAGAAAGACCAACGGTGAAATCCGCAAGGCTCTTGGTACGCTTGCCAGCAATCTCTATCAGTACGAGTACAAGGGCACTGGCTATGCCAGTCCTGCAAATTGCATCCGTTACTGGGATGTTGAGAAGAAGGCTTTCCGCTCATTTACCGCTGGCTCTCTCACCTAAAACAACAAGGAGTGCCGGTGTACTGCCGGCCTCCATTCTGTAGAACCTCCAAAAAAGAATGGTTATGAATATTCCAGAAAACGATAACAAGAAAGATTACAAGGGTGAGGTAGCAAATCATATCTTGTCTATACTTGCCAAGGATGGTTGTGCCCAGATATATAGCAGGTCGTGTCCTATTGCTCCAATCAACGTGTATATCGACGTTGCAAAGGAGTTTGTCAAAAAGGGCTATTACGCCAAAGTTGTGTATTTTGTAGAGTCATGGAAAGGCGTGCAGAGCGTTCATATCAGCAAGACGCCTCTCCAGGAGACCAATGCAAGGCTTGTTTATTCACGAATGTTATAGGAGATTGTATTATGAAGTACATGGGATATAAGATAGAACGTATTGATCCGAACCAAGTAGGTAACTACGGAAACAAATGGGGAGTATTTGCAGAGAACCATGATGTGGACCCAACAGGTAGAAGTTATACCCACTGGGAGATTACCTGTCGTGCAAGGACTCTCGAAGAAGCCAAGCAAGGTTGCAGGTGTCATTTCGGAAGATTATAAACTCTAACAAAATATTAGTATGAGCACAAAGAACGTAGAAAAGGCGAAAGCAATCGCCGTAAAGTTGAAGTCGTATATCAACAATTCAGTTGAAGAGTCTTCTGTGGATGTAGATGTTGTTTCCTTCGGAAAGGACAATATCGCAGTAAGGGTACGCCCTGGCGAAAGCAATACAAGTGGATGTCTCTACTGCTGTAGTGACATTGTGGATTTCTGCCGAGGTAACAACCTAAACTTTTGGATTGGGGCAGATACCTTTGGTGGTTGCCCTGTTCCGTTCGTCCACATTTTCTGGAATAGCGTATCGTAAAACTGTAGCTGCCATAATTACATTAAATAAGGCGATATGCTATGACCTGGGGGCGTTGATTTTTCTTCGCCCCCTCTTCTATAAATAGTGAAAATAATTGCATATTTGATAAACTTTTTCCTTGAAAACTTGCGTATTTGATAAAATTGCACTACCTTTGTATCAGCAAATAAGATAAATAATCACTTAAAACTCTAAGCATTATGAGAGCAATAGCACTAAGCAAAGACATCATCAATCAGATTGATGAAAAAATCGAACGTTGTGACTTTGACGGTTGTACCACAAAGGACAGCATTGAGATTTGTACTGACAAACTGACTATCTTCGTTGAGTTCTTCGCCTACTTCAAATACATTGAAGAATACGAAATCCACACAGAGTTCGCCTACAACAACGTCGAGAACCTTTCTCGCTACGAATTTGACGGAGCCCAAATTACAGACATTTCAGCTTACGATGAGGAAAATGAGGAGGAGGTTGAAATATCCAATATAGACGAGCTTAAATACAACTGACAATGACCATTCAGAACAGCATTTCGTGGCACAACCTGTTTGACGGTTTTCCTCCTGAAAACTCGTTGTGCCTTTGCCAGGTCTCTCATGAGGAAATGGCAGTGACAGACTACCGCATTTGCTTTTATGGCAAAAAGCCTGACTGTATCGCAGGGAAACGATTTTGGATGTATGACCTGCTTATCACTAACGTAGAGCGATATGCAGTTTTAGAAACGGATTATAACTATTTCAAAAGATAAACATATGGAATTACTGACAAGAATGAACTGCCACAGGGTAGTAAAAGTTAGGGAGATTGCTTCTCCAGAGAAAGTGTATGACTTTGCGTGTTATGCAAGAACGGAACGTGGAAGAGGTCTGTCCTCGGAACAATTCCACAAGTTACAAAGTGGTGAAGACGTGGTTTGGCTGAACACTCATGCAACTTCTCTTTTCAAGAACTATGAGGTCGTAGAGTTCAACTCGAAGCGTCATCTTGGAGACCTTTACAAGAAAGCCATTATTGCACATGAATGGTCGTCAATGGACCCGGAACGTGCCGCATGTGTGGAAATGGTCGGGTACGAAGAAATGCTTAATTCTGATTTGGATAGTATTCCCGAACAATGGCACAACGAGTATTATAATAAATTCCATGATTTCGTTTCTGGAATACTGGATCGTGAAAGTAGGATTGCGAGTGCCTTTGTCACAGGTCCTGCAAAATTCAACACCAGGAGAAACGAAAAGGCTAACAATTCATACGAGAGTGCCTGTAAGGAATTTGACAAATGGAGAGAGAGCAAGATGAAGTATATTGCCAAGTCCATTGAAGCAGCCAAGCCGAAGGAAGTCCGCGAAGAAGAACGCTGGCAGTCTATTCAGAAACAGTTAGACGAGACAGCAGCGTCCATCGTCGATATTGACACTAACGGTGGTCCTTGGAACAGGGCTTTGTTTGTGAACTCCCTTTATGGAAAGGCAGAAACCCTTGCACGAAACGGTGATAAGGCAATGCTTGACAGGTATATTGAACGTGTAAAGTGGTGGAACTCTCAAATAAAGAAACCGCTCCTCACAGACAGACACAAGTTTTGGAAGCTACAGGAGTTTTGCAATAGCTCTATAGAGAAGTCTGAAGAGCGTGCAAATCGTGATAGCGTTGAGATTATCAAAGACGGCTTCAAGGTCATCAAGAACTTCGCAGAAGACCGCTTGCAAATCGCTCATGACGAGAAGCCGGACAGAAACACAATCCAGCGTTTGAAAGAAAACGGCTTCCGATGGTCACCACGTAATGGAGCATGGCAGAGACAACTCACTGATAATTCCTACTATGCTGCCGCAAGGGCGGTTGATGTAACAGTACAAGAGCTTAGAGAGGCTAAGTAATTAGCAATACGAATAGTGTGGCTGTCTTGTTCGTGAGAATAGGGCAGCCTTTTAGTAGAGAGAATTTTACATATTTGATAAACTTTTTGCCTTGAAAATTTGCATATTTGATTAAAAAGCCGTACCTTTGTAGTAGCAAATAAGATAAATAGTTATTCACTAAAAACTCCAAAGCAATATG
>JBJEAY010000596.1:0-7774 GCA_051869575.1 Prevotella sp.
TAGGCTACTGGACACCAGAGAACACCCTGCTCGACCACAACCGCAAGCTCATCGAGAAGCTATCTGGACGCACCTTCGTCAGACGAGGCACAACACAAGGCGTGCAACCCGACCAATATCACCTGTGCAAACAGTGGATTGGCGAAAACGTGTCGTGGATAGACCTGCCATTCGACCAACTGACGCTCGACAACATACTTGAGCGCAGTCGCACCCTCGTGCGCAAGTTTGGCATTCGCCTCCTCGTTCTCGACCCCTTCAACTTCATCGAGAAGGAGAATAACGCACAGCGCAGCGAGAACGCATGGGACTCTCACGTCATAGGAGCCATACGCAACTTTGCCTTCGAGAATGATGTCATGGTGATACTCGTAGCCCATCCGCGCAAGGTGGAGATGCAGCTTGACGGCCGTCGCCGCCGCATCACTATCGAGGACATATCGGGCACAGCCGACTTTGGCAACAAGGCCGACTACTGCTTCTGCGTTGACCGCGACGATGATCACAAGATTGTCACCGTGTCTGTGGATAAGGTGCGCAATAAATTACTCGGTTCCCGCGGACAGGCTTTCTTTGTATATCAGAGGGCATCCGGCCGCTATGTGCCTTGTGAGATAGATGACAATCGCAATCCACGCAACACCGATTTCCAGAAATACGGTGGCATGTGGATTGGCATCCCCGAAATTTTCTAATCCTATAAAAATACATCAATATGAACGATTTTAAAATTAAAAACTATACCAAGAAAGAACTCGCACTGATGTTCTTCCCCGACAAACCGCGCGCGGCAGTTCGCCATCTGATGAGCTGGATAAAGCGCAATAAGGCCATCAACGACTATCTCGCCGCCAACGGCCACAACCAGTTCTCGAAATATTTCACATCGCTTGAGGTGGGAGTGATTATCCACAATCTCGGTGAACCATAGTGGCAATAGGCAGAAAAGGTGCGAAAAGGTCACTGAGAGTGCGTCATCCCGACATAAGGCACGAGTGACTAAAAAAGTCTTAGTACCTTTGCATCGTCAAAAGGAAGGAAGACCCGAGACGGTCTGAGAGCCTCGGCCAAACGCTCTTAGAGCGTTGGAGCTACGCTCTAAGAGCGTTCCCCGTCTCCTCCCCAAGACACAGCGAGTTCTTTAACATATTGTTTCACCCAAAAAAAAATCATCTCTATGATCAATTTTTCTCTTAGCATGAGGGCAGTAGATCCCTCAAAGCAGGATGGGCCAAAGAGGGCCTATCCTAATGCCCAGGCATCCAAGGTGGTGCAACTGGACGAGTTTTCAACCCACATCGCCAAGCATGGCAGCGCCTACCATCGCTCCGACATCAACGCGGTGCTCACCCGTTCGGTGGACTGCCTGCGCGAGATGCTCCTCGACGGCTACAAGGTGGCTCTTGGCGACCTCGGCAACTTCTACGTGCGCCTCGAGTCGAAGGGTGCGCCGAGCATCGCCGAGTTCAACGCCTCGGCCCACATCACGGGCGTAAAGGTGTATTGGGAGCCTGGTACTCTCTTCACCGACCTCATCAACGAGGCTGAGTTTGTCAACGTTGCCACCCGCCGTGCACAGGATGCCACCCTGAAGGCCGAGCGCGCCGGACAGACCACCGTTGACATCTCGAAGGACACCACCTCGAGCAGCAACGGCAGCGGCAGCGACAACACCCAAAGCGGAAGTGACAACAACCAGAGTGGCAGCGACAACACCCAAAGTGGCGGCAGCGGCAGTTCTTCTGACGGAGGCGAGGACTACTACGAGTAGCAGTTGAAGTTTATCCCCCTACCCTAACGTCATTTTCACATAGTTTATCATCTGGCTATTGTGGAAAAAGGCGTAGGGAGGGGGATTTTCTTTTCGTCAGCATATAGTTTCCCCTTGTTTTATGATACTTTTATAAAAAAACATTTTAAGAATTTGTTTCTTTCATTTTTTTTTTGTAGCTTTGCACCCGAATTCTGTCGTCATAGAAATATGCGATGGGTTCAGACATGTTGAAAAGGACGTTTACTAACGTATTCTTCTGACCGTCAAATCTCGCAAATTTGCAGGCAAACAAGAAGAAAACGGCAATGTGACGTCCACGTTTGGTGTATTGTATATTACGCCCTCTTAAGGCGTAATCTATATGATATCTTCTGGCGTGGGCTCTCTACGTTGCCTGTTCTTGTTTGCAAGGCAATGCGAGAGCCTGACGGTCAAGGATAGGTGAAGTATAGTAGCCCACGTCTTTCCGTTTTATAAAAGGCAATGCCGACTCTGGGCTATCTATAGGCATCAAGTGAGAGTAATCTCGTATATTGACTATGGTGGCATCTCGCTATATTTATAATAAGGTGGTCGAACTTTCGGACAAGCTGATTCGCCAACCTATTCTTGCCAAGTTCTTGGAGATGTATTCCAAGGACAGTAAGGCATATAAGTTTGTCGTGGGTCATGCACGTACTGCTGTGAAAATCCATACTGGAGTGCATCGTGACAATGTGGTGTGGACACATGTTTCTTCTTTGGGCGAATTGGCAGTAGTGCGCCCTGTTATCAAGGAGCTTCGCTCTAAGTACGGCAAGCATGTGGTGCTCACGTTTTTTTCGCCGAGTGGTTACGAGGCGTCAGTGCCTTATTTGGGAACAAGCTATGCCGATGCTGACGAAATATATTACATGCCGATTGACACGTGGAAAAATGCCTGTAGGTTTATTGACGTGATAAAACCTCAACTTGTCATTTTTGCAATATCAGAGATTTGGCCCAACTATCTTGAAGAGCTGAGAAAGAGGAATGTTCCTACATATCTTGTTTCAGCAAAAATAACAGGCAAAAGCTCGATCTGCAAACCATACGGCGGGCTTATCAGGGATTCCTACAAGTGCTTCACACATATTGCCTGTCTTAACAAGGAGTCAAAGGACATATTGTTGAGATATGGAATCAAGAATGTCAGCATAATAGGCGACCCTCTCTTCGACAATGCCATTGCAATCTCGCGCAAGGAATATGAGAATGTAGTGATTCAAAGATTTTGCGAAGGCAACTATGTATTCATTGCCGGCAGCATCCATGACAAGACAGACCTTGAAATGGTGAGCTACTTGGCCAATGCCAATCCAGATGACAAGTTCATCTTTGTGCCTCACGAGATTCACGAAGAAATACTTAATCAGATAAAATATCATCTTGAAGGTGCTTGCCTCCTATATTCAGAATGTGATGAAAACACTGATTTTTCTGACATTCAAGTATTGGTGATTGATTTTCTCGGTGCTCTGTCAAGGATTTACAGATTCTGCAGGTATGCATACGTTGGCGGTGGATTCACACCTTATCTTCACAGTGTGATAGAGGCTACTGTGTATGGCCTTCCTGTGGCGTTCGGTCCGAGGATAGAACGCAAGGTGACACCATTGCAGATGGTGGAGGTGGGAATTGGCAAAATAGTGACAAACGGCAGTGAACTTGACAAATGGTATAAGTCGTTGAGACGGGACGACAAGATACTTGAACAGACTAAGATTCTTGCCGAAAGATATACAAGCCAAAATGCAGGTGCCACGAGAAGTATTGTAGAGATGGTGTTAAATCATGGAGGCGAATAGATGACATACCAAATAGTTTACTTGTTTTTCAGGGCATTGGCCTTTTTGCCATTCGGTGCGCTATATGTTATTAGCGACATGATATATGTGATATTATACCACGTGCTAAGATACCGCAGGGAAGTGGTGGAGAAGAATCTCCAGAACAGTTTTCCCACGAAGACACAGAGTGAAATCAGTGATATCCGCAAGGGATTTTATCGCCATCTCGCCGACTGTATTGTGGAGACAGTGAAGTTGTTGGATGTATCTGATGCTGAAATGAGAAAGCGCGTGGAAGTGAAAAACACCGAGTTAATAGAACGTATGGCGGAAGACGGCAAGTCGATTGTCCTTTATCTCGGTCATTACGGCAACTGGGAATGGGTGCAGGAGGTTTCATGCAGATACTCAAAGCCAAAGGTAAGCGCTGAGATATATCGACATGCCAAGAACAAGGTTTTCAACCGCCTTATATCGAAGATTCGTTCGAGATACTCCACGGTGCAGATTATCCAGAAAAAAGCCGTCAGGACATTGCTTGGGTTCAACAAATCAGGGATACAATGTTTGGTAGGGTTCATATCCGACCAGCGGCCTAACAGCACCAATCTCAACCACTGGCTTACATTCCTCAACCAGGACACCCCAGTGGCAGTGGGCGGAGAGGAAATCGGGCGGCATATTAGGGCACATTACGCTTATCTCGACATTGAGAAAAAGTCAAGGGGGCATTATTGTCTTACTTTCCGTGAGATTAAGCCAGATGCCGACACCACGGATTACCCCATAACGACATCCTTCTTCAGGATGTTTGAGGACACAATCCAAAGGAATCCCAGCTATTGGCTGTGGTCGCACGACAGATGGAAATTTAAACGAAATTAATATATAACAAAAGGACTTATTATGAAAATAGTATGCGTTATTCCTGCGCGAGCCGAGTCGTCGCGCTTTTTTGAGAAACCATTGGCATTGATATTGGGAAAACCAATGATACAATGGGTTTATGAACATTGCAAGGAAGTGGAAGAGTTTGAGGAGGTATATGTGGCTACCGACAGCGACAAAATTCAGGCTCTCTGCTATAGTTTTGGTGCGAAGGTGGTCATGACCGACAGCGGGCATGACACAGCGACGGAACGTCTGTATGAAGTATCGACAAAAATTGACGCCGAACTTTACGTGATGGTCAATGGTGATGAGCCCCTGCTGACAAGGGAGGCTATCGTGCAGTGTATTCCTGACAACATAGAGGAGGGACAATTATATGTTTCAAACCTTATGACGGACTTTAGCAACCCTGTAGAGGTCGTGGATGCCACTAACCTGAAGATCGTGACAGACAGCAACGACCGTTGTCTGTTTATATCTCGCAGTCCTATACCCTACCCCAAGGGTAACATGGACTATGTGTATCACAAGTTTGTGGGCGTAGGAGCATTCAATCGCAAGGCACTGGATTTCTATCATAACACTCCTCGTGGACCTATAGAGAAAATTGAAGAGAACGACTCGTTCCGCTTCATCGAGAATAATGTGCCCATCTATTATTACAACTGCCATTGCAAGTCATTGTCTGTGGATACGAGAAAGGACATTGACGGAGTGGAGGAATACATGAAGTCGAAAATGAATGAGAACTGACAAAAACTCTATAATAAAGTTTGGCAGGAAGGTTGGATTCTACGTCAGGAACTTCAGTCTGTACTTCATACCCGACTTTCTATACACACATTCCCTCATGCGAAAGTTCAAGAGACTTTCGCATGAGGACAAGCATGATGCCGAGCTGCGTGCAGAATATTACAACAAATTGCCTGAAGGCTGTTTGCTCGACAATGACAAATCAGTAGTCTTGCAGGATTATAAGTTTCCTTTCGGACGCAAAAGGAAACATTCATCGTATTTCTTTGACCTTCATGAGACGGTGAGATGCTTTGCTCCTTCATTGCGCATAGGATACATTTTCGGCGATATTGACTACGAATCATCCTTTCCTGCCTTTGTGAAGGCAAGACCTATATCGGAAGGACACTCCAATTCAGTGATATGCAAGCTCAACAAGGTGAGGCATTTCAGGTTCATCAACGACCCGATACCCTTTGAGCGCAAAAAGGACATGATGATATTCAGGAATGTGGTAAAGAAGCAACCCCACCGCACACGCTTCATAGAGGCACTATGCAACAAGCCATTGTGCGACATCGGACAAATCAATCCCGACGGATGCGAACTGCATCCTGAATATGTCAAGCCATTTGTGCCTATCGAACAACAGATGCAGTACAAGTTTATCGCCTGTATTGAGGGGCATGATGTGGCTACAAATCTCAAATGGGTGATGGCCTCCAACTCAATAGCCGTTATGCCAAAGCCTAAGATAGAGTCGTGGTTTATGGAAGGAACGCTGACAGGTGGATACCATTACATTGAAATCAAGGACGACTACTCCGACGTGGAAGACAAGATAAAGTATTACTCCACTCATCCCGAAGAGGCAAAAGCCATAATACGTCATGCCCACGAATATGTGGAGCAATTCATGAATGAAGATAAAGAGCGATATATACAATATCTTGTGGTAAGGAAGTTTTTCGAAAGAACGTCACAGTCGAAATAAATATGAGAGAATACAATAACATACTGATAATAAGACTGTCAGCACTTGGTGATGTCGCCATGACAATCCCCGTGGTGTATTCAGTGGCTGAAGCATATCCTGCCAAGACTTTCACAGTCCTGACGCGCCCTTTCTTTGCCAGGTTGTTCATCAACAAGCCAAAAAATGTGGAAGTGTTGGCGTGGGACTTTGTTAGAGGTATCAAGTCCTTGACAAATATGCCTGCTCTAATCAATAATCTTAGAAAACGCGATTTCGACAGCATTATAGATATGCATAATGTGTTAAGGTCATGGCTCATAGATGCATATTTCATCACAAGCGGGAAAAGGGTAGTAATGGTTGACAAAATGAGAAACAATCGTGCCTCACTTATTTCCTCGCATAACACGAAAGCACATCCGAAAATGACCGACAGATACCTTAAGCTGTTTGACAGATTGGGGATGCCTTCTACATTGACTTTCAAGTCGCTATATCAAAATACCAGCCCATCACTACCATTCGCCATACCCTTAAAAAGCGTGGGCATAGCCCCATTTGCAAGATATGCCAACAAGACATATCCCATAGAGAAGATGGAACGTGTTGTAGCCTTGCTTTCGTCAAAGTATATCAATGTTTTCCTTTTTGGCAGTAAGGGAAATGAGGCAGATGTGATGCACCAATGGGAAGATAGATATAAGCATTGCAGGTCGATTGCAGGTAAATATAATATTGAAAACGAATTGGCAGTCATGAGTTCACTGAAATTAATGGTGGCTATGGACTCTGCCAATCAGCATCTTGCCGCCATTTCAGGAACAAGAGTAATCACGATTTGGGGAGCCACTACACCTGCTTGCGGTTTTATGGGCTATGGTCAGCTAAAACAAGATTCTATTTGCTTAGGCAAAAAGTGTCAGCCATGCAGTATTGCTGGCAGCAACATCTGCAAGGAAGGCACGATGTCTTGTCTGAACAGCCTACAACCTGAAGTAATTGTCAGTATTATCGAAAACATAGTCAACAAATAATAATGAGATATGGTATTGAGGATTAAATATGTGATAACACATTTTATATTGGTTCTTGCAACATTCCTTTGTGTGCAGAAAGTAATTTTTGTCATATATAACATGAGTATGGCGAAGGGAGAAGAGCTATGGAATAATCTCTTGTCTATATATTATCATGGTTTTGCGCTTGATGTTGCAACTGCCGCGTATTTGACTGTTCCTGCATTTGTGATAGTGACATTCTCAACGTTCATTGATAGTGCGAAATACATAATAGTTACAAAGATAATTAATGCAATAATTGCCATACTGTTAGCCTTGGCCACTATTGCCGATACCTCGCTTTATGAGTTTTGGGAGTTTAAACTGGATGCTACCGCCTTCATGTATATAGGCGACCCTCAAAATGCCTTTGCCAGTGTGTCATACGGTTATCTTGTAGTCAGATTACTCTTTATTATGGCGCTATCCTATCTGTTTTATAGAATATACAATCTTGCATTGGCTATCAAACCATTCAACTCTTCAGTCACCATTGGGAAATGGATTTCATGTCTTGTATTGATTATTGTAG
>JBJEAY010000597.1:0-7721 GCA_051869575.1 Prevotella sp.
CCGATCTCTGTTTCCCATTTTACATCCCCGGTCAGTTTCTTTGCTATTTCACTTTTCGCATTTTTCAGTTCATAACCGAATTTGTCATTCAGGAATTTATAGAGAAATACCTGAGTGATAATCTTATATTCGTTACCATCGTTTCCCATACCGTATAATCGGCAGGTGGCTTTAAGTCCGTCGATGAGCCTTAATGTTTTTTCTTTAATATCTGACATAATCTTTATGCAATGCCGTAAGTGGCGTTATATTGGTTGATATACTGTTGTGAAATGCGTGTCTGAATAAATTTGTAATCCTCCATTTCGGGCTTTATTTGTGGGAAATGGAACAGACAGCCATTGATAAGAGCCATCACCGTGCGTCCGAAATAAGCATCCTTTTTCAGAATGTCGTTACGATCATACACTTTGGCATCCACATCCTCTTTTATAATATTGAGAATGGCAGCAATCTCTTCGTCAAGGAAAGAGAACATAGGCTTCTGTCCCTTATCTTCCCTCTGCTTATTCACTTCACGAATACGCTTGTGTACACGAGCAAATTTTTCATCGCCCTTGTACTTTTTCAACAAGACATTATTGCGTTTTTGTAAGTCTTGCAGACGACCGATGATTTCATCCAAAGCCTGTGTTTCTTCGTTGAACTTGGCTATCGTGTCAATCACAAAACCGTGTTCCTTGAAGCGTTCCATAAAGGCTTCACGCAACGAGATAAACTCCGGATCGTCTTGGTCGAAGTTTTGGGTAAATGAAGAAATGGTACGTTGCCATTTCTCTTTCAATTCCACACCACCGGATATAAGGCGCATTTCCTCTTGTCCTATTTTGGAGAAAGTGAACTCTATATCCATCATTGCCTCATTGATTAGAGTTTTCGTTTCCTCATTTGTATTGAAAGCCTCTTTCTGATTGATGATACTTATCCGTCTTTGCACCTCAGAGAGTAGTTGCGGCAACTTAGTGATTTCGAGTTTGGCAAATTGCTCTTTCATTTCATCATCACCAAATGTACGCACGATGTTCGCCATGTTCTTGGCTGATTCCAATGCCTGTTTGAGGTCGAGCAATACAGCTTTATCCTCTTCGGTGGAGATTTCAGAAGAAAATTCTTCCGCATTATCGTATGTGTAATTGAAAAGCGTTTGCCGAACTTTCTTCATCTGATTCAATATCTCTTCCTTGTCCTCAATGACTTGGGTAAAGGTATCGGTGGCAGCGGATTCGCCAGTCTCATCCACGTCATTAAAGCGGTTTAATTCTTGTAAATATGCTTCGTTGGTTTCCTTAAAGTTGCGCTTGATGTCGGCAAAGTCAATGACAAAACCGTAACGCATACCGGGATAAGGACGGTTTACACGTGTTATGGCTTGAAGCAGATTGTGGTCTTTCAGTTTGCGCCCGAAATACAGGCGTTTCAAGCGTGGCGCATCAAAACCAGTCAAAAGCATATTAAAGACAATGAGAATATCCACTGTCATATTTTTCTTGAAGTCTTTGACTATCTGCTTGCGAGTTTCCTTGTCATCCGTATCGTGAAGAATGATTCCAGCTTTCAGCGGTCTGTATTTTGATTTGTAATCCACTTCCGGTTCACCCACTACATACGAACCATCGGAAAGTTTTATCTTGATGGGCTTCGGCTGATACTTCTGCCATTCTTCTTGAAATACATCATAAAGCCGCCTTGCCTGTTCGCTGGTTTCACAAATGACCATACCGCCTAAAGTATCATCTCCTTGTATCTTGCGAAACTCTTTTAAGTCCGTCATAATGTAACGGGCTAACTCGTTTACATAACTTGGATGCTCTATGATTTCCGACTTACGAATGTCTTTCTTTTGCACAAGGGTTTCCAGTTTATCGTACACATCAGACAAACGCTCTTTATAGGAGGTTTCTATATCTTCACGTATGATTTTCAGCGTGTAGCCATCCGCAATGGATTTATCGTAATAATAGGTATGCAAATAGTTTCCGAACACCTTGCAACTGGCACGTTCCTCTTGTAACAACGGGGTACCTGTAAGTGCGATTTTAACCGCATCGGTGTCGGCATCAAAGAGATTGGCAAGAAAGCAACCACCGGGTTTATATCCTCGGTGTGCCTCGTCAAGAATGAAGATGCGTTGAAGATTGGTTGCATAATCACTGATGCGTACTTTTTCTTTATCCTCGGCAAAGCGTTGAATGTTCACAACCGTGATTTCTGCCTGTCCGCTTACACCTTGTTGTGCCTGATTACTGCGGAATTGTTCCATCAGTTCGGATCTTGTATTGGCGGTAGATACTAGCAGCCCACGAGCCTCAAACTCTTGTGTGGCTTGTTCCAAAAGGTCAAGGCGGTCTACTATAAAATAGAATTTGGCGACCTTATTCTGTTTGGAGTAGAAATCGTTGAGAATATAGGTCAGATAGTATGACAAGGCGGTTTTACCACTTCCTTGTGTATGCCAGACTACGCCAGATTTCACCCCCTCTGCCAGTTTTTGGCGAATAGCTAACGATGCAAACAATTGTTGGTAACGCATGATATGCTTTTGGTCGGTAGATTCTATTTTTCCATCCACCTCACGCTCCATACGGACATAGGCAATACCATATCTAATGATATACAACAACCGTTCAGGCGAACACATGGATGTTAGGATTCTGTTTGTAGGGGTGTTGAAACCGAGATTTGTCTGGTACTCAGGACTTGTATGAATGACTTGGCAATTGTAATCAGACAATATCTGTTTTTCCACCGTCTTGTCAATCTCCTTATACGGATAGTCACGATGGAACGGTGCTATTTTCTGACCGCTAAAATTTTCTTCACGGAAGCAATTGAATGGTGCGTATGAACGTGCCCCAGTACAATAGAAAGCCCCTTGTATGGGTACGATACCGCCCAACGCATCGTATTCCATATTATTGCTGAATATCATCAATTGCGTAATGTTGATGAAGCGGCGAAACTTTTTATTTGGGAAGCGTTCTTTATTCATTCGTGCGCTCTCTGCCAACATACCACCATGATTGTTGGGTTTCTTCACTTCTACAAAACAAAGTGGCAATCCGTTTACGAATAAAGTAATGTCAGGACGAAATTCGTCCTGTCCGTTCTTACAAGTAAATTCGGCTGTGAAATGGAACGTATTATTCCCAATGTTATCAAAGTCTATCAGCTTTACAGGCGAAACAGCTTTGAGACGATTGTAAAAGCCTCGACCGAGATCATCATCGTTCAGTTCCTTGCGAATATCTTTCAAAACTTGAAGAAACTCTCCCTCGTGTCCGGGATTCAGATTCTTAAACTGCCGTTCAAATACCTGCAAAAGAATATTTGTGTCACCGTCATAGACTGTGCCATTTTTATCTTCACTCAACTTACCAAAGTAAGTATATCCTATTCGGGTGAGGTGAACCATTGCAGGCATCTGCACCCGTGTGGCTTCTGAGAACTGCTTCATGTCACCTATCCTTTTTGTCGGTTATCAAATCCTTCAAATCGACCTGCAATATCTCTGCTATCTGTTGCAAGGTCTCTAAATTTGGTTGAATCCTATTACAGGCATAAGCATTTACCATACTGAAACTCTTGTCGAGTCTCTTTGCCAACCATGTCTGAGAGATACCTTTTTCAGATAATACAGCCTTTATTCTATTCAGTTTCATTCTTTGATACGATTTTATACCGCAAATATAGTGAATTATATTCAATACTCAGCATTGTTTTAGTACTTTTGACATAATAATCAAACAGATAAATTAGTATATGCATATATTTGAATGATAAAGATTTGCTAAGCACATGACAATAGTTTATAAAATCTACAGGATTTTATTTCGTTAGAAGAACCACAGTCTATCATCATCGCGTACTTACTGGGCGAGCAAATGTAATCGCAAGACGCGTTGCCCACATCAAATGCAACTATTTCTATATCTTAACTTAACAGCATTGGTAAATACAATCTCACTTGCATCATGACCTTCCATTCTGCCTCTTTAGACAGCAATTCGACATTCTCTTTACTGAGTCCAAATAGCCATGTACCTATAGCATAAGCCCTTTTGTGTTCTTCTTCAGAGGGTTTCAAACTCTTACAGTCATCCCATTGGATGTTATTTTTCAACTGTGCAATGATTCTAACTCCTGCTGTAGCCGCCGTATCACTATTCTTTAGTTGAGCTATGTCCTCATGCGTTATCTGGTGGACCGCCACGACCTCTGGGTCGATGTTATCATGCTTCAAATTCTCAACAAAACCTTTCAGCATTCTTTCATTAACATCCCATTCCAATAGTGCATAAGCAAACTTCTTATCTGGCTGCGCTTTCATAAATAGGTTCTGCTGTATTTGTATCTTCTTAATACGCTGCATAAACACTTCCGAAGTTCTCTTCAGCGTAACCAATGGGTTAAATACCCACTTGTCAGACACCTCGCCATTACCAGCATCGCTTACTATGATATACGAGCACTTGTATGGACTCATTTTGTCCGTAAGCACATGGGTTCCCTGGTTGTCATATAACCCGCCATCCAACAACATGGGCTGTTTCTTCCCTTTCATGACGCTTGTCCAGAAGGTCATGGGTATTCGTATTGGGCAGAAAGCAAACGGAACACAAGATGATGCCATGACTGCTTTTGATACTGGGAACTGTTCATGGTAAAACGCACCATCACCGTAATAGTAGTCGTACATTCTCTCACATGAGAACGTAAACTGAGAAACCGTTGGATAGTCAGTTGCATTGATAGTCACCACTGGACATGGTTTCAAATCCTTCAGTTTCTTCCTATGGAAAAATAACCAGTCATATTGTTTAGCTATCAAACTACTTACAGGTAATACATTATACCATACAAACCACAGCACAATAAATGAGGTCGTCAATCCCCAGCCACCACCAAGCCAAGCCGCCAAACCACCAAGGCCAAGCACCAAAAACAGATTAATTAAGGCTAGATGCAACACACCTTTACGCATCTTCTCGCTAAACGTTTTCTCAAAGTTCTCATAGTCACCATCATGCAACGCATAACAAGCTGCTATGATAGAACCACCAGACACAGACGATATAACATCTACCTTGTCCAGTACACCTAATTTATGCAGAGCACGCAATGCACCAATATGGTACGCTGCAGCTCTGTAACCGCCACCCGAAAGGGCCAATCCTATTTTTTTCCCATCGCTCGTCATATACTATTCTTCCTTAACACTACCCAAATACTTCATTCCATCATGACTGCCATGATTAGCATTTGTCACCATACCATCAGTCTTGTTATATTCATCCTTTGACACAAAGATGTCCAAATAGTCGCCGTTCGTCTCGAATAAGATATCCCCAGCTGTATTCTGCGTAATGGTGTCATAGTCGCTATAGTAATCCAGTTCGTCACTGGGTGCTTCGCCCACAATCACCAACTTTGGTGTTAACTTATCCATCAATGATGACGGTATATGACCACTCTTTCTGCCGTGGTGGGGTGCAAACACTATGGTCTTATGTGTGTTTGTTACCTTCTTATCAAACTCTTCCTGCATATCCGTTTCCATGTCACCCATCCACAGGAACGAAAAATTGCCTACAAGATACTTGATTGCCGGTGAAATGTTGTTTGGGCTTCCACCGTCTGCAGCCTTCTCTAAAGCCTCTTGGTACATGTCATCATCAGTGATAGGCCAAAGACAATGTAAACCCGAGTGGCTTCTACCGTCACCCGATTCGTTCATCCACTTGCGTTTGCAGCCTTTATGGAGGCCAAAACTCTTCTTGTTGTCATCGCGCAGTTTCTTGTATCTCTTGAAATCATCCGATTCTGTTCCCTTCTTGGTGGTGTCATTGTCAACACGATAGAAATTCAAAATGCCGAATTTGTTATCATAGTCAACAAGACCTTTGATATGATCATCATCTGGATGCGTAGAAATAAAACGCGTGATACTCATATCTGCTGATTCTGTTCCAATCTCGTTAAGAATATCATCCTTAACATCATCTGTAAGACAACAGTCAATTGTTGTGAAATTGTCTGAGTTGTGTCGGATGTAGAACATGTCTCCATTGCCGACCGAAAAACTTTTTACTTTACTCATTTTTAATCAATTTTAAAATAAATAACCGCCGCAAAGGTATACAAAAAAAGCAAATCTTCATATTTTCCGTGTGTTTTTCACGGAAAATATGAAGATTTAATCGCTTTTCTAATACAAATATGCTGCTTTTTCGTTATTTTTTCACGACTTGTAGTTTTTGTAGTTCCTTCAGGAATTCACTCACCAAATCACGATATTCTATAAACAGCTCCCTACTTGCCATCAATTCGTCCAGTTTCGGATCAAGGTTCTTACTATATTGTTTCTGGAAATTGATGGTATTATGTACATAAACATGTTTCCGTATATAGGTACAGCCGTTTTCATCTTTCTCGAACATACGAACTGCATCACGCCTCAAATCAGGATTTCCCAACAGACTCAAGTCATGGGTTGCTACGGCAATCTGACAATCCTCAGCTATTGAGAGATACATTTTTATGATAAAGGCCAGAGCCTTAGCATGTATACCCGCATCAATTTCATCTATGCAGGAACACTTTCTCCCCATTACGATGTCATATATTACCACCAGCAACCTTATGATGTTAATCGTACCAAACGACTCCAACCCGCCATCAAGTGATTTTTTGCCTGCATGAGCTGTAGAATGAATAAACCGCAAGTTCTTGTGTGATATTATGCCCGTAGGATACTGCTCCAGCATGGCCTTAATAACAATCTCAGGAGCCCCACTTTTTACCAAATCAGAAATCAGCACACTTGCATCGTCCACCTCGTAGTCCACTATGTTTGTTCCCACGTCTGCTAATAGTTTCAGCAACAAAGTCTTTACACGTTTATCGCGTTCCTGATCGCCAGTTTGTAGTCTATCAGCCAGATTTTGATCGCCACGCCTAACCAAACTGATTCTTTGACTAAGGTAATCGTAATTTTTTCTCAGAATGACACTCTCCAAATTCAAGGCGCCAAACACAGACAACACTGTACTGTTCTGAATCACGTTTGCCTCCAACATTCGTTGGTCGTTTTTGCTCAGGTCACAGGCCTGCCCAAACTTAATGGCAACAGTATCTTTTTCTTTATTATATATCCTTTGATAAATTAGTGAATTCCCAGCTTGTCGCAGGACCTCCTCTTCTATCCTGTCAGCACTCACTGCCACCTTATAATAATAAGATATATTATCTATATAATATGATATAGTAAGCACAGTTGGCTTATTACGCGAATCATCATCTAGCAGGAACGGCCTATACTTCGGTCTGTCGTCTGGTTTATCTGGTTTATCTGTAGCAATCATCCTAAGATAGCTAAGAGCTGAGAACATCTTTGATTTGCCAGTGCCATTCAGTCCTACACATAGCAACAACCGCAGTATTCGCTTCCCATCTATCTCTTGATACCACTCAGGTGGTAAAGCAGATGTCTTTTCTTTCTTCGATGCCAGAAAAGACATCTCCACCGGATCCCTATAGGACATATAATTCTTTACTGTAAATGACTCTATCATAACTTGTTGATTTCAAAATATGCGAAATTAAAATATTTTCAGAGTGTAAAATTAAGAAAAACATTCGAGAAATCACCATTTCCCGTGAAAAAGTCACGGAAAATGATATACTATTAACAATTTAAGCATTAATTCAAACCAAAATGTTAT
>JBJEAY010000598.1:0-7711 GCA_051869575.1 Prevotella sp.
AGAGGTTCATTAGTTTCAAAGAACAATTATCTGTACGACTTCATGTCGCAATGTCGGTGCAAAGATAGTCGTTTTTTTCGAACCGACAATAGATAAAATTCCTATTTGACATAGGGAATCTCCTATTCTTGGGAGGTTTTCTCCTTTTTGCCAAAGTCGGGATCTATCTTTAGGAATGCCGTTACGGCAAAGGTTATGGCGCAACACACCATGACGATGATGAAGAACATACGATAGCCCACCATGTCCTTGATATATCCCGAAAGCATGCCGGGAAGCATGAGTCCGAGATAGGAGATGCCGGTGCAGATGGAATAGTGGGAGGTCTTGTATTTTCCTTGACTGTAATAGAGCATATAGAGGGTGAGGACGGTGAATCCGAGTCCGTAGCCAAACTGCTCGATAAACAGGCACGACGACACGACGACGAGATTGGAGTTGAGCGAATAGCTGAGATAGATATAGACAACGTCGGGCAGAGTGATGGCGCACACCATGGGCCACAGCCAGCGCTTCATACCGTCGCGACTGACGAGGATGCCACCGATGATGCCGCCGAGAAGGAGTCCGATGAGTCCAACCGTACCGTTGGCAAGTCCGTATTCCTGAGGCGAGAGTCCCAATCCGCCCGCATAGTTGTGGCGCAGCATGAAGGTTTTCGTCATCGTGTTGAGCAATGCCTCGGGGAAGCGATAGAACAAGAGGAAGAGCATGACGATGAGAGTGCCACGGCGGTCGAACTTCTGGAAGAAGGTGATGAACATGTTTTTGAGTTCGCTGGTCACCTCAGCCACTGTGCGCTTGGTGTGCACATCCTCCTTAGGACGGGGCATGAAGCGACTGTGATAGAGCCACAAGCCGATGAACAATCCAGCAAGTCCATAGAATATCAGTGCCCAGGTGAAGCGTATCTGTCCGCGGAACACCACCTGGAGTATTCCTGCCAACGACACAAGCATACCATTGACGAAGATGATGGCAAGGCGATAGAACGTGTTGCGCAAGCCGACATACTTAGCCTGGTTGTGGTCGTCGAGTTCTATCATATAGAATCCGTCGGCGGAGATGTCGTGGGTGGCACTGCAGAAGGCGATGAGGAAGAACAGGCACATCGTGGCCTGAAACCAGAAGGCGGTGGGAATGGAGAACGCTATGCCCGCAAGCGAGGCGCCTATCAATGCCTGCATGGTGAGCACCCACCAGCGCTTGGTCTTGAGCAAGTCGATAAACGGACTCCACAGTGGTTTGATAACCCACGGCAGTGCGAGCCACCCCGTGTATAAGCCCACCTCGGCATCCGACAGTCCCATCTGCATATACATCACCACCGAGAGTCCGGTGACGATGATGTTGGGCAATCCCTCGGCAAAGTAGAGCGTGGGTATCCACGCCCATGGATTTCTTTTTTTCATATTTATTGCTGCTTATTTAGGGGAGTTCAAGGAGTCCAAGGAGTTTAATGGAGTTAAAGACAATAGTAATGTACACATGCTACTACACAATAATTTAGTGCACAGTGAACTGCATACTAAACATTTGTCTTTAACTACTTTAACTCCTTTAACTTCTTTAACTCCTTTAACTCCTAATAATTAACATTATACTACATATAGAACTTCTTTATCTCAGCCCCACGATAGTAGTGGAGCAATATCTGGTCGTAGGGATAACCCTTCTCGCCCATCACTGCGGCACCAATCTGACACAGACCAACGCCATGTCCCCATCCCGCACCGATGATGGTGAAGGCGGAGGGCACCGCATCGCCCTCGTTGGCGAAATGCTTATCCACGACAAAGGCACTGCTATAGAGATGGGTGTCGCTGAGCGTGCGGCGTATCTCCAACTCCTTGCCGATGGTGAGGGTCTTCTTGGTGCCGACAATCTTGAGTCGGCATATCCTGCCGCTCTTACCGCGTTCCACGGGTTGGAGGTCGATGATGTCGCCAAAGTCATCCTTGGTCTTCTCGGAGATGAGACGTGAGAGTTCGGCTTGTGTGTATTCCACTCGCCAGCGATAGAAGTCGGGTGTCTCCTGGTCATAGTCGTTGAGCACTTGCGAGAGCACCGCCTTGTCGGTGGTGTTGCAATATGCCTCGGGCGACGTGCGTATCCAGTGGTCGAAGAATTCCTCATTGACTAATTCCTCATTCCTAATTCCTAATTCCTCATTATCAACAATCGACATAAGATAAGGCTTCGGAGTGTTCTCCCAGCAATACTGGAACTCCTCGGTGATACCTCCGCAGCACTTGCTGAAGCGGGCATCGCATATCTCACCCTCGCTTGTGAGCACCTGTCCGCGGGTGGCGTTAACAGCCTCTTCGACAGTGGCATTGCCCGCATTGGTGATGCCCTGATAGCGCTGGCAGTGATCGTCGGCACAGACATCGAATATCGTATGGTCCTCGCGGTCGTACCATCGGATGATCTCGTCGTCCTTCTTGATAAACGAGAAGAAACTGTTGGCACCGTCCTTGAGCTTTGCCCTCTTCTCCATCTGAGCCAAAAGCCATGAGCGCGAGATGACGGCATGAGCCTTGAGCAGTTCGACACTCGACGTGGCACTCATCTCACTGGATATGACACTCTTGAGGTATTTCTCGACGGGGATGATGTTGATGGCAGTAATCTCGTCGGCCTCAACCACCAATTGTAGTTGTCCGTTGAACACCTGAGTCTGCTTGCGCTGCCAATGGAAGTTGACGCCTATGGTGACATCGTGGAGTGAGAACGAGGCATCCTCGGTGTGGGGACGGAAGGTGAGTTCGCGATACTGATTGCCACGCCACAGGATGCCACCTTCGGAGAACTCCACCGTCTGTTCGCCTTCGAGGGTCTCGCCCTTGGCTGTGTATGGGGCATTGAGAACGAAGGATATCTTCTGTCCGCTCACTATTCCCACCTTCACCATCGGTTCTTCCTTATATTCGTGATTGCGTCGGGGAGTGGCCTTATGCTTCACTATCCTCTCAATCACCTTGGCCATCTTGTCGTCGCCGAGAGCCACCTCGCGGAGGATAGCCTCAGCCTTGTCGGCAGTGAGACGGTCGAAGTCTTCCTGACGTGGAGTGATGATAAGTCCTGCCATGTCGAGGGCTCCTGGACTAACGAGATACTGTGCCTCGCCCTCAGCCGAATAGCAGTCGGGACGATGTTTCTCACGAGGAAAGACCACCGAGAGATAACTGTCGGCAACACGCCATGCTACAACGTTCATCATCGGTTCGGTGTCGCCCTCGTTCTGAGGCAGGGAGTTATATACGATATTAAACAGTCGCTGTCCGCTCTTCTTATTTTTGCTCTTGATGAGCAAGGCAGCAACGGGATAGTCGCTGATATTCCATACGCCCTCTCCATCCTCGTATTCGAGTATGGGGGTGAGATTGCGCGAGAGTCGCTGCCAACTGCGCTGCAAGGGCAACACACCGCTGGTGCCTGCCTGGAAATGGGCATGGTCGGGAGCCGAGGCACCACATTTGGGGCCGTTGTAGAACACCATCATCTCGGGATATTCGTCGAGCAGATTGAACACCTCGCCATAGTTGCCCAATATGCGCTGGGGCTCGTGGCGCAGCGAGGGGATGGTGAAGTGTGTGGGCAGAATGGGGAACGGATTGACAAGCAACTCAAAGTGCTCGTCGATAATCTTCTTGGTCTGCTCCTTGGGGCGGTTGGCCTCGCATAGGAAGCACGGACGCTCGGCTATTGCCTTCTTGTCGATCTTGGCACCCGTGGATGTTATCCTTGCGGGATTCCATTGCACGTTGATGGTGATGGCGTCACAGGGCAGTTCGCGTGTCTTCACTCCCTGCAACTGCTGATAGCGTCGGCGAGCCTCGTCCCATGTCTCCAACTGGCGGTTGAAGAATCGGAGCAGCGGACTGTCAATCATAATGTCGGCCTTGCCCTTCTGCATCTGCTGGCGTGCCGATATTTCCAATGTGCGCAAGCGGTCCTTATACAGGTTGTTGGCATTGATCTTGTCGATGCTCAACGCCGCATCGCTGTTGCCTCCCCATCGGCGGCATAGATAGAGTTCGTCGAAGATTCTGCCTATGCGATAGCGACGCGAGAAGATGAGTCCGAGGGCATAGTCCTCGCCATAGCTCGTGTTGGGGAATTGTATCTGTCGGAGCAAGGGGGTGAAGAAGGCTCTGGGAGCACCCAATCCATTGATGCGCAACGCATTGTTGGGACCGTTCTCGTCGGTCCACTCCTTATGGGCAATGAGTCCAGGAGGCAGGGTATTGAGGTCGAAGTCGCACATTCTGTAGGAGCCTATCACCATTGCCGCCTTCTGTTGCTTGAAGGCATCGACGATGGTCTGCAATGTATGTGGCGAGGAATATAGGTCGTCGCTGTCGAGCTGTACGGCAAATCGTCCGCAGCGCTCATCGTTGATTGCCATATTCCAGCATCCGCCTATTCCCAAGTCATTGCGCTCGGGGATAATATGAATAAGCCTACTTCCTGATTCTTCATTTATTAACTCCGTAGTTCCGTCGGTAGAGTGATTGTCAACGACGATGACGTTGTATTCGAAGTTCGTCTCCTGCTGCAATGCACTTCGGATGGCGTCAAGGATGGTCTTCTCACGGTTTCTGACTGGGATAATAACCGAAGCCTCGACGGGGAAGTCCTGCTCGTTGAAGTCGGGATATTGATAGTAGTTGGTATCCACGAGAGCCCCGATGGCATCGAGATGACGCGTAGCCACCTGCTCCATCTCAATCTGCACCTCACGGTTGGCGGGATTGACATAGTCAAACTGCTTCACTCCGCTTGCCCTGAGGTCGCGCTCCTCCTCGGTGTAGAGATACTCGTTGATGTGGAGTATCTCGCCCTTGCGACTGAGGAAGAGGCGCAGGTCGTAGAATCCCGCATGCTTGAGTTCGTCGGTCTCCACCTGGGTGTCGGCATACTCCCTGAGCAGTCGGCTGTTGATGAGCACAAGCGAACCGAAGTCGAAGTCATCACGGATACTGCCTTTCTGATAGTCGATGGCGGGATGTTGCTTCATCTCACCGTTCTCTATCGAGTAGTGGTCGCTATACACCATTGCCGCATCGGCATCGTCTGCCACTCGCAAGAGTCGCTCCAAGGCAGTCATACCCACGTTGAGCGGAGTGGGTTTGGTGAGCAACAGGGCATAGCCGGAATCGGAATTCTCGGCAATACTCATCATCGTATTGCTGCTTGTGAGCGAATCCACCACAACAAGGGCGCAACCCTCGGGCACCTCGCCACTCGATGCCATGTTCTCATTCACCAACAGGTGTATATGATGTGTTGTCCTGCTGTCGCGCAGAAACTTTATCGTCGGCTCCAGCACCCTGAAGTCGTCGCAAGCCAAAAAGCAATCAATCTTTCCTCTCATAATTTATATTATTTAAGTTTCGCATATGCTCAACTTTTGGGAGTTCAAGGAGTTTAAAGGAGTTTAAAGGAGTTAAAGACAATAGTCTTTTCGTCCATTTGGGAAGTTCTCAGAGGAAAAACATACGTCCTTAACTCCTTTAACTTCCTTAACTCCTTTAACTTCCTTAACTTCCCCTACTTCCAAAAGTTGAGTTATTTATTTGAGGAAGTTAACTCCTCTATCCTCTGATTATACTCCCTATCGAGGCGGTCGAAGATGTCAGCCACAGTGTCGATTGATTTCACCGCCGAGGCTATCTGACCAATCTCTATCTCACCGTTCTCAACGTCGCCCTCGAAGATACCACGCTTGGAGGCAGCCTTACCCATTATCTCGCGCAGTGCGTCGGCATCGGCTCCTGCCGCCTCTGCCTCAGCCACCTTGGCATACAGGGCGTTCTTGACAAGACGTGTGGGGGAAATCTTCTTCAGGCAAAGCATGGTGTCGCCCTCGTTGAGCGATGTGCAAAGACGCTTGAACTCATCGCTTGCCGAACTCTCGGCGGCAAGGGCGAAGAGAGTGCCTATCTGCACGCCTTCGGCTCCCAAAGCCTGGGCAGCAAGAATAGCATCACCGCTACCTATTCCTCCAGCGGCAATCAAGGGCAACGAGGTGGCTTTGCGCACCTGGGGTATCAGTGTGAGCGTGGTCGTCTCCTCGCGTCCGTTATGTCCGCCTGCCTCGAATCCCTCGGCTACTATGGCATCGACTCCGGCATCCTCGCATTTGCGGGCGAACAGACTGCTCGACACCACGTGCGCCACCGTTATGCCTGCCTCATGCAGACGGGCGGTGAATTTCTTGGGACTGCCCGCCGAAGTGAACACAATCTTCACTCCCTCGGAGATGATGATGTCCATCAATCTGTCTATCTCGGGATACATCAGCGGCACGTTTATGCCCCATGGCTTGGATGTGGCTTCGTTCATCTTGTGGATATGCTCGACGAGTGTCTCGGGGTGCATGGATCCTGCACCGAGGAGTCCAAGACCGCCGGCATTACTCACTGCGGAGGCAAGGCGCCAACCGCTGCACCATACCATACCTCCCTGTATTATCGGTTTTTCAATACCGAAGAGTTCACATATTCTATTCTTTTTCATATTTTTCTATATTTTATTTTTGGGGGAGTTCAAGGAGTTAATGGAGTTTAAAGGAGTTAAAGACAATAGTATTGTGCTCATAAAACTGCATAGATACATTGTATGAAAACTATGTGCAAAACATTTGTCTTTAACTTCCTTAACTCCTTTAACTCCTTTAACTTCTTTTAACTTCCTTAAAAATAATTCAATCCTGCTCCAATGGCAGTGCAAAACTCGGAATGTTGCGGTATGTGGAACCGCACTCCATACAGTTCGCCTATCGCGGGGAATATCTCCTTGCACGCCGGCAGAAGGGTGAGATTGCCTATAAGCACAAAGTCCTTGATAGGACTGCCTATCGCCGCCAACACCGTCGCACTGCCTATCGACTGCAGCACCATATTGATGATGCCGCGTGCCACATCCTCGGGCTGGGCATTGCTCTGCGCCTTGCCAAACAATGAGGCAGTGGCATCCATCGGCAAACCGGGCAACGGACTGGCACTGATGTCGCCAATCAAGAGGTTGATATTTGCGAGATTACCCTTCTTGGCAAGCTCGCACACATAGTCAACATCGCCGGTGTTGAGCAACAGGCGCGACAAGCCCTGCAACGTACCGCCACCGGCTCCGATGCCTCCGATATGGCAGATGTCGTCGCCCACGCACTTGACAAAAGAGGTGCCAGTGCCCATGCTCACCACAATGGCATCCTTGATGCCAGACTCATGGCGAGCCCCAAGTCCGTCGGCGAGAAACTCCTCCACCTTGGTTGTCGGCAGTCCATACACGGGTTTGTCGATATAAGCACTGCCCACACCCGTCAGCATTATATGCTCAATATCGGTCAAACTGACACCTGTGTCGTGAAGATACTTGCCGAACGCCCCGTAGAGCGAAGTCACGGGGTCGATAGCCGTAATACGTATTGGCGACACTACCTCGCCATCCTTTATTCCTATGATTTTCGTGGTGCTTATGCCCACATCAATTCCAATTATTATACCCATTGTTCGCGTTCAATAGATGAATTATTGGGCAAAGGTACTATTATTTTTTGGTACTACCAAAGATAATCTGATTTAATTTGTTATTAAATGTATAAACACACAAAAAAAGCCGCTCAAATTGAGCAGCTTTCTTTGTATGAGTGGTGCCACCAGGAATCGAACCGGGGACACAAGGATTTTCAGTCCTTTGCTCT
>JBJEAY010000599.1:0-7660 GCA_051869575.1 Prevotella sp.
TATACATACCGCAGTGCGGAACATAACTCAAACATAGGCTTCACATAACTTTATATTAGCTTTAGTGATAAAATAAAGATAGTTAGAGTGAAAAAATCTATTCACTCTGTTCAGTACTTGCGACAATAGTCATATTGAGATTGATACAGTAACAAAAACGTCCTGATAATGGAAAAATAGTACTGAAAAGCATTAAAATAGGCAAAACGAGACTATTTTTGCATTGATTGGGACGATTTTTTCTTTCTGTTATAAATAAATGGTGTATCTTTGCAGACGAAATCAAGTCATCGAAATAATAATAATTAAGAATAACTACCCGAATATGAAAAAAATCATTATCGCAACAATCATGGCGGCTGTAATGATGCCCGCCAATGCACAGAAGAAGGAGAGCCACGGCTATCCTATCACTCCTGTGGAGTTTACAAAAGTGAAAGTCACTGACTCGTTCTGGGGACAGAGACTCAAGGCAAGTCGCGAGGTGACAATTCCACTCGCCTTCAGTAAGTGTGAGGAGACTGGACGATACACCAACTTCGAGAAGGCTGCCAAGCCAAGTGAATCATATAAGGTGGAAGGATTGTCATTCGACGACACCGATGTATATAAGACCATAGAGGGCGCAAGCTACTCGCTGCAGACATATAGCGACAAGCACCTCGTGCAGTATATCGACAGTGTGCTCGACATCGTGGCAAAGGCTCAGGAGCCCGACGGCTACCTTTATACATCGCGCACGATGAATCCCAAGCATCCCCACGAGTGGGCTGGCGACAAGCGCTGGTCGAAGGAGGAAGACCTAAGTCACGAACTATACAACCTCGGACACATGGTGGAGGGAGCTGTTGCACATTATCAGGCAACAGGATCACGCAAGTTCCTCGACATCGCATGCCGATATGCCGACTGCGTATGCCGCGAGGTGGGACCGAAGGCTGGACAGGCTTGCGTGGTGCCCGGACACCAGATTGCCGAGATGGCGCTTTGCAAGCTCTATGTGCTGACTGGCGAGAAGAAATACTTGGACGAGGCAAAGTTCCTGCTCGACTATCGCGGAAAGACCGACTTCAAGAGTGAGTATAGCCAGAGCCATAAGCCTGTGCTTGAGCAGGACGAGGCTGTGGGACATGCCGTGCGTGCAGCATATATGTATGCCGGAATGGCTGATGTGGCTGCCCTCACTGGCGACAAGTCGTATATCGAGGCCATCGACCGTATATGGGAGAATATCGTGAGCAAGAAGATGTATGTCACCGGTGGTATCGGTTCGACTGCCTCGGGAGAGGCATTTGGCAAGAACTATGAGTTGCCAAACATGTCGGCATATTGCGAGACATGTGCCGCCATTGGTAATGTGTATGTTAACTACCGTCTGTTCCTGCTCCACGGCGAGTCGAAATACTACGACGTGCTTGAGCGTTCGCTGTATAACGGACTCATCTCGGGTGTGTCGCTCGACGGTGGCGGTTTCTTCTATCCCAATCCCCTTGAGTCAATGGGTCAGCACCAGCGCCAGCCGTGGTTTGGATGTGCTTGCTGTCCGTCGAACATCGCCCGCTTCATCCCCTCGCTTCCGGGATATGTGTATGCCGTGAAGGACAAGAATGTGTATGTGAACCTCTTTATGAGCAATACCTCAAATCTCAGTGTTGGCGGAAAGGCAGTGGCATTGGAGCAGACGACCGAATATCCCTGGAACGGCGACATCGCCATCAAGGTGGCAGCCAACAAGGCAGGTCAGTGGGCAATGAAGGTGCGTATCCCAGGATGGGTGCGCAATCAGGTGGTGCCGAGCGACTTGTATGAATACAGCGACAACCTGCGTCCGCAGTACAGCATTGAGGTGAACGGAGTGAAGGTGGAGGGCAAGCTCACTGCCGACGGCTATTTCACCATCGACCGCAAGTGGAAGAAGGGTGACGTGGTGCGCGTACACTTTGACATGGAGCCTCGTACAATACGTGCCAACGGAATGGTTGAGGCTGACCGCGGATATGTGGCAATAGAGCGTGGACCGGTGGTGTATTGCACTGAATGGCCCGACAACGACTTCGACCTCATGGGCGCACTCATCAACCAAAGTCCGAAGATGGTTGTGGAAGACGGAACACTGCATGCAAAGCACGCCAAGGAGGCAGACTATTATATTAAGGTGATAAAGACCGACGCACAAATCCTCAGCTTCGACAAGAGCGGACGACTCACTGCCAAGGATGTGCGCATGACATTGATACCTTATTATGCATGGTGTCATCGTGGCAGCGGTAAGATGCGCGTATGGCAGGCACAGGACTTGAGTGCTTCGCGCCCGTCAAACCTGCCACTCTTGCCTCATTGAGCAAGATAACCGCCTCTACACCAGCCTCATCACTCTCGTCAATCAACGACCGCCTCGTGCCGAAGGACGGCGACGACCGCTCGATGCCCTACTATCACTGGTGGCCGAAGAACAACTGCACGGAATGGATAGCATACGAATTCCCGCAGGCTTCGACAGTGCAGAGCGCAACCGTGTATTGGTTTGACGACGGACCTTGGGGCGGATGCCGCATACCGAAGGCATGGCGCATGTACTACAAGGACAACAACGGAAAGTGGCAGCCGGTGAGCGGTGCCGACAAGTATCCTTCGGTCAAGGGAAGTGCATGCACAGTGAACTTCGACCCTGTGAGCACTACTGCAGTGAAGATAGAGATAGATCTTCCTGAAGATAATTCCGCAGGATTGTTTGAATGGAGCGTGAAGTGATAAGGAGTTATATAATGGGGAGTTATATAATGGGGAGTTATAATGGGGAGTTATAATGGGGAGTTATAATGGGGAGTTATAATGTGCCATTAGTATTAATCATTGATAACTGCTACAAAAACATTTGGCTCCTCTTAACTCCCCATCATAACTTCTCTTATTAACTCCCCATCATAACTTCCAAAAAAATAAAATTATGAGAAATCTTCTTAGTTTTATATTGGTAATAATAGCCATACCGTTGTATGGCAAGACGTATAACTTGCAGTCGCCTAACAAGCGACTGCAAGTTGAAGTCGTTTCTGGAGAGACGTTGTCATGGCGTATTATGCTTGATGGACGAGAGGTGATGCGCCCGTCGCAGATAGACATCAACAATGCCTACCAGGGAAAGGCGAGTGCGTCGGCAGTGAAGAGCCATAAGTCAACATTTGCCACACCGTTCTATCGCCAGAAGAGTGTGACTGCTGAATATAATGAGATTACCTTGTCGATGGGCAAGGGATGGTCGGTGGTGTTCCGAGCCTTCGACGAGGGTGTTGCCTATCGCTTCCAATGCAAGGGCAAGGTGGCTACAACCATATCCGACGAGAAGGCAGAATTCCGCTTTAGCGGCAACAGTCAGTCGTGGCTCTCGTTTACGACCAATGACAAGAAGCCCGAGGCTATGGCATTTCAGAATATCTATGATGCCAAGCCCATAAAAGAGGCACAGGACAAGCTCGCCTTTCTGCCTGCTACGGTGGAAAACGGAGGAGTGAAACTCACCATCCTCGAAAGCGACCTCAGGGCATACCCCGGAATGTTTGTGAAGAAGGCTGCCGATGGCGAGAGTCTTGAGGCATGGTTTGCCCGTTATCCCAAGACCTTCGACAAGTATCCATGGCGCCAGCAACGATATGTCACATCTACTGAGAATTATATTGCTCGCACCAACGGCAAGCTGTTCCAGACACCATGGCGCATCGTGGCAGTGACGGAGAAGGACACCGAGATGCCGGTGAACAACCTGGTATATGCTCTTGCGGAGCCTGCCAAGACCACCGACACATCATGGATAAAGCCAGGCAAGGTGGCTTGGGACTGGTGGAATGACTGGAATCTCAAAGGCGTTGACTTTGAGGCCGGTATCAACTACGATACTTATAAGTATTATATTGACTTTGCCGCAAGAAACAATATTGAATATGTGGTGCTCGACGAAGGATGGTATGAGTCGAAGAAAGGCGACATCATGAACCCCATACCCGAAATCCGACTACCCGAACTCATAGAATATGCAAAGTCGAAAGGTGTGGATATAGTGTTGTGGACGGTGTTCAACGTGCTCGACGAACATCTCGACGAGGCTATGGCTAAATACAAGGCAATGGGAGCAAAGGGATTCAAGATCGACTTTCTCGACCGCGACGACCAGGAGGCGGTGGAACTTGCCTACCGCATTGCCGAGGCTGCACTGAAGCACCAAATGGTGCTCGACTATCATGGCTACTACAAACCTACGGGCATGAGCCGCACCTTCCCGAATATCCTCAACTATGAGGGTGTGTTCGGTATGGAGGAGGCGCGATGGACAGAGCTAAAGAACGACATGCCGCTATACGATGTCACATTCCCTTATATCCGCATGATGGCGGGACGGGTGGATTTCACTCCCGGGGCGATGCGCAACGGCACGAAGGACAACTGGAAGGCTATATACACAGCCCCGGTGAGCATGGGAACACGCTGCCACCAATTGGCATGCTACATAGTGCACGACTCTCCGTTCACCATGCTTTGCGATGCTCCCACAAATTATGAGAAGGAGCAGGAGTGCGTGGATATGATAGCAAGTTTGCCCACGGTGTTCGACCGCACCATCATCCCTCAGGGGGAGATGGGCAAGTGTATCATAACAGCACGCGAGAAGGATGGCAACTGGTATGTGGCAGGACAAACCAACTGGGACAAGCGCACGATAACCCTGCGCTTTGACTTCCTCGAAAAGGGAAAGACATATCGTGCCACTATCTTCCGCGACGGCATCAATGCCAATCATAATGCCGAGGACTACAAGCGTGAGGAGATGGAAGTGACATCCGACACCATGCTCGACATCACGATGGCGAGCGGAGGAGGGTTCTTGATGAAATTAGGGATTAGGAATTAGGAATTAGGAATTAGGAATTAGGAATTAGGGATTAGGGATTAGGAATTAGGGATTAGGAATTAGGGATGAGGATTAGGGCAATAATACTGGCACTGCTGATGGCAGTGGGAATGAGCGGACAGGACCTGGCGTTCAGACATTATTCTGATTACGACGGTCTGTGGCACAATGCCATAAGGGCATTGGCACAGGACAAGTATGGATTTATATGGATAGGCGCCGATGCAGGACTATATCGCTTCGACGGCATATCCATGCGCAGTTTCCACACCTCCGACGACAAGTCGGTGCAGTCGGTGTATGCCCTTCTTGATATGGGTGACAGTCTGATGGTGGGTACCGACGATGGGGCGTTTGTGCTAAACTACCGCACGGAAACTGTTCGCCGACTGGCTCTTACGCCTGTAAAGGGCAGGCAGAAGAATATTCATGTCACCTCGTTCGCAATAGATAAGGACAGTAATGTGTGGATATCCACCATGGGGCATGGCATATTGAACTATACCACCGACAATGGTATGGTGAGGCAAATCGACGTATGCCGGAGTAACCGTCTGGCACAGGTGTTTGTTGACAGCTCCAACCAGATTTGGGCTCTCACGGCATGGGACACCAACGGCCTCTATCTCTTCGACAAGGCAACAAGGCGTTTCGGTGCGTATAAGCTCAACGGCACATGGTCGCCATCAGCATTCTGCATGGCAGAAACAGATGACGGTACATTGTGGCTCGGCACGTGGAATGACGGACTTGTGGCATTCGACCGTGGAGGCAGTGTGAAGTCAACCTACCTCGGTTTGGGAACAAAAGACTATGCCCTTCATATACACTCCGTCACTGAATACCGCCCCGGAGTGATATTGGTGGGATGCGACAACGGAATGGTGTGGCTTGATGTGAAGAACAACACAAGTACCACCTATTCCAAACTGTCGAAAACGGCTTATCCCCTGTCAGGCTCGTTTGTCTATCCCATACTCACCGACAATGAGGACGGTATATGGGTGGGCACGTTCTACTCCGGCCTTAACTACGTGTCGTCAGCCAATGGGCGTTTCGCATCTTTCCATTTTCGCCAGGATGCCAATTCGGTAAAGGGCAATGTCATCAGCCGTTTCTGCGAGGACAATGAACATAATATATGGATTGCCTCCGACGACGGTGGTCTCAACAAATACTCCCCCTCAACAGGTATGTTCGAGCATATAGTGCTTGGCAATGGCGAAATGTCGGACAATAATATTCATGCCCTGTGTATTGACGGAGACCAGTTGTGGATAGGCACATATACGGGTGGTGTGTATGTGATGGACATACATACGCGCAAGTGTCGCAGATATACGGCAAGCCAAAATCCAAACTCACTCTATGTTAATAGTTGCTATGCCATCTATCGCGACAGCAAGTCGAACATCTGGGTGGCTACCACTGCCGGCATCAACCTATACAGGCGTGACACTGACGACTTCCTGAGGGTTAAAGCGGTTGAGTCCACAATAATGGATATCGACGAGGACAATCATGGACATCTGTGGTTTGCCACCCAGAGCTATGGTATATTGAAATACGACATGGCGACGGGTAAATGGAAAACATACAAGAGTGGCAATACCCACTCGGTGGCAAACAGCCTTTGTGTGGCAGAGAACGGTAAGGTGTGGGCTGCCACCGATGATGGATTGCTGTTCTATAATCCGAAGGATGATACCTTTGATTCGGTCGATTTATTGGAAAATGTGACAGTGTGTGGTATCGTAGAGGATAACGACGCATTATGGCTAACCACCAGCGAGGGACTCTTCAAATGTGCCGAAGGCAAACCCTTGCAACATTTTGATGTCAACGACGGTCTGCAGAGCAATATCTTCATGCCCAATGCCGCCATGAAGGCCTCCGACGGCAAGATATACGTGGGGACGGTGAATGGATTCAATACGTTCTATCCCTATCAGATAAAGATCAACATGCGTGCCCCGAGGGTCGTGATTACATCTGTGGAAGTGATGAACGAGAGGAGAAGCGCAAGCGACCGCATAGAATTGTCATATCACGACAAGATGCTCACCATCTCGTTTGCATCTCTCAGCTATTGCATACCCCAGAAAAACCAATATTCGTATATACTCGACGGTTTCGACCGTGAGTGGATAATGGCAGGCAATCACTCTACTGCCACATATACCAATCTCTCGCCGGGAACATATAAGTTCAGGGTGAAGGGCACTAACAACGACGGAGTGTGGAGCACCGAGGAGGCTGTGCTCGAGATTGTGGTCAATCCACCGTTCTACTGGAGTGTGCCAGCCAAACTGCTCTATATCTTCATTATCATAGTGCTTATGGTGTATGCCTTCCACTACATTATCACAAGGGAACGCAGAAAGCATGAGGCACAGATGAGGAAACTGAACGAGGAGAAGGAACTGGAGGTGAGAAACTCCAAGATACAGTTCTTCACCACTATCGCCCACGAGATACGCACACCGGTGTCGCTGATTATCGGTCCGTTGGAGAAGTTGGTCAAGACCACCGCATCACTGTCTGACTCCGAGCGCAGTAGCCTCAGAATCATCGACCGCAACGCCCATCGTCTGCTCGACCTCGTCAATCAGTTGCTCGACTTCAGTAAGGTGGAGAACCAGAGTATGGTGGTGAGGTTTAAGGTGCAGAACATCTGCAAGATGTTGCAGGAGGTGACCGAGCGATTCGAACCGACATTCTCGCAAAACGGGATAACATTTAAGATAGAGATGCCCG
>JBJEAY010000600.1:0-7652 GCA_051869575.1 Prevotella sp.
TGTCTATGATATAGCCTCGGAGTGAGAACTGGCGGATGACGTATGTACACCATTGGCGGAATTGTGTGGCGCGGATGGAGTTGACACGATAGCCCACGCTGATGATGGCATCAAGGTTATAAAACGCTGTTTGGTAGATTTTCCCATCGGACGCAGTTGTTTCCATTTTGGAAATAACTGAATCTGCCATCAGCTCTCCAGAATCAAATATATTCTTCAAGTGCTTGTTAATAGCCGGTACACCCACGTCAAAGAGCGTAGCCATTGCTTTTTGGGTAGCCCATATCGTTTCGTCCTTATATAATACCTGTATGCCATTCTCCTTTCCTTCGGCTACGAAGGTAAGAAACTCAGCAGTACTATTTCGTATTTCTCTTTTCTTTGCCATCTGTTATTCTTTTATATACACCTTAATTATATATATTGTCATTCTTGCGAATCAGAAGCACCTGTCCCTGTGGCCCTGCCCCCTCTCCTATAACACTCCAGTTACATATCAGTTACATACTCAAAACTGCTGTAAATAGGGTATTTCAACCATAATTGAGCGAACAACATATCTCCAAGTTACTTGTTAGTTACATATTCTATGCCCAATAAGGGATGTAACCCATGAAACTATCATAAGTTCACTCTGAAAGCAATTTCCTCATCTCTTCCATGTCGGGGAGTGACTTGCGCATTCTTTCGTCCATATCATCGGCTGTCTTGTAAGTAGCCACACCCATCGGGCTGTTATAATCGCTGATGACATATTCCACAAAGGCCTTGTCTGCACTCTTGCACAGAAGAATGCCGATGGTTGGATTCTCATGCGGCTTTCTCACCTTGTCATCCAGCACTCGCATATAGGTATGGAGCTGACCAATATACCCAGGCTTGAAAGCACCCGTCTTTAACTCCACGCAGACCATACAGTTGAGTTCTCTGTTGAAAAATAACAGGTCGGGAAACATCTCGTTGGTGAAAATCTCCAGATGATATTGGTTTCCGATATATGCGAAGTCACGGCCAAAGGTCATGATAAACTGCTTGATGTTCCTTACAATAGCTTGCTCTACCACTCTCTCGTCCACATCGGCAGGTTTATCTACTTCCATTTCCTCTACGTTGATGAAGTCCAGCAAATATTCGTCCTTGAACATGCCAATGGCTTTCCTTGCATTTGCCACAGGCATCGTCTGGATGAAATTGTTAGTGGCAGATTGCTGTTGCTTGTACAATCCGCTTTTCAAACGGTCACGAAGGTCATACTTGTCCCATTTGTGGAGTACCGTCTGATGGATATAGAAAAGCACTTCATGGATATCCTTGGTTTTATCTAAGATTTCCGTGTGATGAGAAAAACTGATGCCAAGAAATTCCTCCCTGTTTATTTCGACCGCCAATGGCGACCATTTTTGGAGCGCAAAGCTGTCAATGTCGATAACAGTGTTGTTTTCAGCTATTGGCAAATCGACCGCCATTGGCGGGCGATTTATATATTGACACCAAAACTCATAGAACGTCCTCATTTTCTTTATACTTGTTGCCGAAAAGCCTCTCAGACCGGGCAGCTCCCTACGGAGTTGCTCACTTATTCGGTCAATGGCACCAGTACCCCATGTGCCTTCGCGTGAATTAGCTGACACATAACATCCTATGCCGAAGTAAAGCGACAGTTGCTCTCCTGTCACCAACTTGACTGCTCGGTATTGGCTTTGCAGAATAGCCTGTTTGATAGTGCTAACCGCATTTCTATATTTGCTTCTGTTTTCTTCCATTGTTTACACCTTATTATATATATTGTCACTACGCTCACTCCATCGGCTTGATCATCTTCTCTATGAACGCTATCTCATCGTCTGACAATCCGTATTTAGAATACAACTGACGGTCTATGTCGGATATGCTCTGACTCCAGTCGATGTCGGAGGCGGAGGTGAAGTCTTGGAGGGGGACAAATGCAAACTTATCCTTGGAAAGGTGTTGGGTTGATGCCAAGATGGAAATCAAGAAACGCACGAATCGAGACCTAAGGTATTTGTTCAATGAGACAGCTTCTTCTTTTGTATCAAAAGCATCCACAACGAGATAGGTTTCTGTACAAATCTCGTTTGGTTCAAGCATATCTAATGAAGAAAGAATCTTCTTACGCCCTTCTTTATCTGTTTGACCCGCATGTTCGGCAGTTAAGCAAGAAACTGTAATTTTCCATTGGGGAATCATGTTTCTACCTATTTCAATTAATGAAGAGTCATACGCACCCTTTCCCTTATTATATTTCAGAACAATATCTCCAGTTTCCAATGGTGTAACATAAGTTCTTAATCCAAAAGGCTTTTGAGTACTTACTCTTTCATTATAGAAATTGGTAGTCAGTTGCTTAACTTTTTCCACTATGTCAACAGCCTCAATATGTCTAATGAAAGACTCGTCTGAGGACAAATCTCTCAAGGATGCACATATTTCACCTCGATGCCTATTTACAAATTCGCACAAGCCATTGTGTTTGCTATCCCACAAGAAATAGCAAACACCTCCGGCTATATCAACAGTAGGGAAACAATCTCGTGAATCCGTAAAATCAATAAGTTTGGAGAGCCTTTTATCATTAAGCATGGACTCACGGAACGCACCAAGCCCCTTACCATCTGTGTACCATTTCGCTGGCATAATCATGGATACACTATTTGGTTTTATCTGTTTTGCCGCTTCTACAAATAACTGATAAATGGGCGATGCACTTGCTTTTGCTCCTCCATCCATCACTTGATACGGCGGATTTCCCACTATTGCATTAAACTTCATACTATTAATATCTTCGTTTTCTTTTTTAGGAATTGAATTATACACATGCCAGAAGTCGATGCCTTGCACAACATCGTTCTGGAAATACTCAGGTTTTGCTCGCAGAACATCAATCATGTCACATGACAGAGCCGTGCACCCATTGAAGAAATATGTTTTGTCAAGACATGTTACTCCGTTGTCTGTTTTCTTGATGACACCTGCAGAGATAAGATCGTTGACCGACACCTCACGCTCATAGCAACGCACATTCAGGCGGACATCCTTGCGGAAGCCTGCCAAGGTGCGCTTCGTGATGCTCACTGCCATCTTGGTGCGGCACACCACAAAGATGTTGTCTTGCAGCACATCCTTCCATATCTCCAAGTCATCGCCTGCCTGACGATAGTATTGTTCGGCATCCTTGCTCTGCCCTCGCTCACCAGTAAGATGTATCTTGCGCCACTCGGGTTCTTTCACGCTCTTGAAGATGGAGTAAGCCATATAGAGCGGATAGAGACCAGTCTTGGAGTTGATTTCGAGGATGCGGGCATTGTAGTCGCCAAAGACATACTGAGTTACTTCACCACGATCCACAAAGCGTGCGGCATTGACATGCTCGCCAAACTGGTTCTCCTCGGTATAGTTTCCGTCGAACTCCTCATTGAGGAAGCACCAACCTCCAAGGGTGTCACTCAGGTGCATGTTCACCACACGCCATGGAGTAAGCACGGTCTCCTTGTCGGGATTGTGGAAATAAGAGAATATAGTGGCAATCTTGTTGATGCGGTCTTCGGTGTTGAGCGTGTCTGCCTCCTTCACCATCTGACGTATGCGCTTGGCGGCACCCGTGAAGATGCTGCGGTCGAAACACTCCTTCAAGATGTTGAAGGTCTCCTTGGTGAAGCCTTTGGGCATGAACTCCTCCCACGAAGCATCATCCACAATCTCATCGCTTGCAAAGTTGTCGATGGTAATCTCCTCACCGGCATCATCGTTGATTTCCGCTCCATATACAAGCAGAGGAATACGGATGGAGACACCACGGAGCACCGACATGCGGGCACGCTTCTCGCGGTTCTCCTCGTCACGCTTCTTCTTGTCATCATCTTTGTCTGATTTCGGGTCTGTCCACTCCTTCCAAAGACTTGGTTGGGAGAAGTCAGTCCATATACCCTCTACAAGGCGCGACTTGGAAATAAACAGATAGGGGAACATCTGCGAAGGTGCATTCATCTCGTCCGACCAGTTGTCATCCTCAGTCATAGGACGACCATCGTCATCCTTCTTTGCCGACATGGACGGGCGTGAAGGAACGACATTCGAAGAGCTGAGATAATAGATGAACTTCACACTCTGTGCCTCATTGTCATTGCCAAGACCCTGATCGTTGACGGTAATCTTCTCCGGCTTCCACGAGGCAGGCATAGAGCCAAGCAAGTCGTGTACATCGCCGAGTGCCTTCTCCTGCTCGGGAGTAAGATTCATAAGCTGGTCAGGATTATAGAGCGAGTTGTCGGCATAGCCTGAGCGCACGGCACGCTCGATATATACATTCGAGAGTTTCTCAAAGATGCGGTTGGCAGAGAAAGGTTTACCCATCTCACCCTCATCCATGGAGAGCACAGGGCAGAGCTTGATGAAAGCCTCTAAGTGCTCCTCCTCTTCCTTCTGCTTGCGCTTCATCTGCTTCTTGCCGGCCCCCCTGGCATCCACCGCCATCTTGGCGGTTTCAGCCACGGCGGTAAGGGCACGATCGGGAGCGAAGTCAAACACATAGCACGCCGCCTTCTGACGGCCTTCAAGCACGGCATGTGTCTGCACACGGAAGATGGTCTGCATATAATTGGCAGCAGGAGTGTTCTCCGAACCCTTCATACAGAGCACGGCTGTCCACTCGGGTACGCTCACACCCGTGGTCAGTTTGCCGCACGAGAGCGTGATGGTATATTCCTTCTTCAGGATATTCTTCTTGGCATTGCCACGGATGTTGTCTTCCACGTCGGCAAGGGCACTGCCGTCCTTATCCTCGATGTTGCCATCGCCTGCGGCATTGATGATATGGAACATGCCATTTTCGGTGCCGAATATCTCATGTTCATCCAACAGTTCCTTCAGTGCGGCTGCCTCCTTCACACCAGGAAGAAGCCAAAAGGTATGCTTGAAGCAGTCGCGGAACTCATCGGTGGAGAAGGGGTACATGCTGGTGTCGGAATCCTCAACCAACTTGTCGAGGAAACGTCTTACAGCCCCCTCGTGCACAAACTTATCTACACGTATCTCTGCCAATCGGGCCTGTAGCTCCACACGCTTCAATGCACTTGTCTCATTGGTGATAAGACGTTGCAGACTTGCCTTATCCGCCTCTGTCCATACGCGGAAGAACTCATGAAACTTGAACACCTCGTTGTTCTCGATGGCTTCATCACGTATCATCTTGGGCAGAGTGAAGGTCAGAATCTTCATCTGCGGCAGTTCGGCGTAAGGGTTGGGGTCGCCAAAGTGCTTGTCGTCCCACTCATGCTTGGCGCGCTGCTCCATCACGTAGTCCCAAGTGTATATCTCGCCCTCCTCATACTTGTCGAGCAGGTTGAACGGTGTACCCGAAAGCGAAAGAATACGTGTGTCTTCCTTCTTCAGCTTGTTCATCACACGCACACCGGCAGCAGCCTCAATGCCCTCGTGTGCTTCATCCACCATCACGAAGTCCCAATCATACTGCATGATGGCTTTTTTCAGTGGATCCTCATTGCGCTCCTTGCCACCGACAAAGCGAGACAGGCGCAGATATTGCATGGAGACAAAGAAGATAAGCTTTTTCTCTCCGGCATCCACCTTTCTTGTCAAGCTATAGAAATCGCCTCCCGTGGCATCGTCATCGCTCATTCGGGTGGCGTAGGCATACTCTGGCATTTTGCCAAAGATTTTCTTGAAATCATCATGCCATCCTTTATCCACTACAGGACGATGGGTGATGATAAGTGTCGAGCTGTATCCCATCTCCTTGGCAACCTGAAGACCTGAGAGGGTCTTGCCAAAGCGCATCTTGGCGTTCCAAAGAAATGCCTTGCCCTTGGGTTTCTTGAAGTGTGCCACAGTGGCCTTGATGGCAGCATCCTGCTCTGGTCGGAACTTGATGGCTCCATACCCTGCTCCATGTCCGTCTTTTATTTGCTTGATGGCACTAAATACATCATTGACAGAAGCGGCAAACCAGATGTCGGCATCTTCCGTTTTCCCCGTGATGGGGTCTTTATATCTGTCAAGTGACTTGCAGGCGATGCCTTGGGCACGCAGCGTACGATGGACATCGTCTGCTTTATAACACTTGGTACTACCAGCGTATGTGGTACACGCTACATGTTCTATATGGTAGGTGACTCCCCGCATATAGGAACGCTTGTCAAGCACATCGCGGACAGACTTTACCAGCACCTGCTTGCTCGGGGTGTCGGCCACATCGTTATCCACAAAGACTTCACCCACCTTCAGTAGGTTCTGGTGCTTCCTGTCATTGATGCTCAACACATACAACAGGCGCGATTGGGTTATGGTATATTTCATCCTGTATGTATTTTAGATGTTTACGAATGTTCTACTTATATCTCGTCGTCCTCCGTCTCTGTCTGATGGGCATTAAGCAGAGAACTGAACGTAATCTTTTGCCACGGTTGGGTATGAGGGTCTTCTCCCAGTTTGGGTTGCCAGTCCTTAGGCTTCTTCAGGTTCCAGTCACGGATGATGCACTTTACACCAATATGGCCATGTATATCACCCTTCTGGCAGGCAGGGCATGTTTTCTGTTTCTTTTCGCCCCAAAGATCGGTCACATACACCTTATCGCACGAATCGGGTACTACCATCTTGATACCGTCCATCTGCCAGAGATTCCATGAAATCCATCGGGCAGCATTGACAATCTTTCTTCGCTCAGGCACTCGGAGATTACCATTGGCATCCTTGACATAATTCCCCTCCGCATCCTTCTCGTTGAACTTGTCCATAAAATACTCTATATAGGTATAAAGCAGAGCTTCACGGGCAAGCAGGAGATTGTCGCCTTGCCACTCATAGCCGTATGTATGTTTGAAGGCTTTCTCTGCCATGGCATACCATTCTTTTTCGGTCTCTACGTTCTCGTTGATGACACGCATCTTGCGGTCGAGCAGGCCGATGCGCATGCCAATGGGAATGGGCTCACCAGTCGTGGTGTCGTAGCGGCTTACAAGATACGGGGCTTCACCACAGGTGATTTCCATACGGTTATCCACTACATATTTTTTCCATGTCTTCTTGCTGTCGCCCTCGGGAAAGATGATTTTTCCTTCGGTAGGAATCCACGAGTGAGTACCATCCTCACCAGCTATCTCCCGATTGAAGACATCCTTGCGACCGAACCATGCTTCATCTATCAGGTTGTTCTGTGCATTGCATACCCATGATGGAGTGAATACCTCAGCCTTATCCTTTGTACGGTCTATCTGGGCTTGTTTGTCTTTTAGCACACGTGGCATTACGATGCGCCGGAATTGGCCAGTGATGTTCTCGGGCTTAATCTCGTCATCATACCGATACCCTTCGCTAACGACCTCTCCATCCTCATTCTTGATGGCATCCTCATAGTCAGAGGTAGCCCAGAAGATATTGACCACTTTTGTCTGGTCTTCGGCTTCTGAGCGTGCTTTGGCTGACATGGTGTGGTCTATGAGCAATTTGTCAAGTACCTCTGGATCGTAATCCTGAATGTCTTGCTCAGAGATGTCCACATCGTGGATATGCTCGAAGATTCGGTATGTTGTATTATTATCTTTCATATTCTGTACAAAGTTCTCATTCTATATTGCAGTCTTTCTGCACAGATGAATACTTTTTTAATATTTCCT
>JBJEAY010000601.1:0-7643 GCA_051869575.1 Prevotella sp.
TGATTTTGGGTATCGCCGGCATCCTCAACCAAACTGCCGACAAAATCCTTTTCCCTTATATATATAAAGGTGAAAACGCACACGAGCAACTCGGAATCTACGGTGCGGCATCGAAGATAGCCATGATAATGGCAATGATAACCCAGGCTTTCCGCTATGCCTACGAACCATTCGTATTCGGAAAGTCGAAGGACAAGGACAATCGCGAGACATACGCCAAGGCAATGAAGTTCTTCATCATCTTCACCCTCTTGGCATTCCTCGTGGTGGTGGGCTACATCGACGTGCTGAAGCATATCATCGGACGTGACTACTGGAGCGGTCTGAAGGTGGTGCCCATCGTGATGGCTGCAGAGATAATGATGGGTATATACTTCAACCTCTCGTTCTGGTATAAGCTCATCGACAAGACCATCTGGGGAGCATGGTTCTCGGGCATCGGTTGTGCCGTACTGATAGCTGTCAACATAATCTTCGTGCCGCAATATGGATATATGGCTTGCGCGTGGGCGGGATTTGCAGGATATGCCACGGCAATGACCCTGAGCTACTTTGTAGGTCAGAAATATTATCCCATCAAATACGACCTTGCAGAAATAGGCAAATATATCGTATTGGCTATTATATGCTTTGCCTTAATGACGTTAGGCAGAGACCACATCGGTGGATTATGGGTGATTGTGCCTAACACATTGTTGATATTACTCTTCCTCGCATATATTGTGAAGAAAGATTTTCCGCTTACACCTATCTTGAAGAAATTTAAAAAATAAGAATTAAGATATTATTATGAAGAAAAGCACATTAATCATGGCAGCAATGCTGTCAACCGCATCAGTGAATGCCGACGAAGGCATGTGGATGCTCTACAATCTGCCGCAGGCCGTTTATGGACAGATGCAGGCAGAAGGTTTCTCATTGCCCTACGACGCCATCTACAACAATGATGACGCTATCAAGAACGTAGTGGTAAACTTCTCGGGTTATTGCTCGGGAGTGGTGGTGTCGCCCGATGGACTGGTATTCACCAATCACCACTGCGGATTTGAGTCTATCCGTAGTCACTCCACCGTGGAGCACGACTATATGCTCAACGGATTCTATGCCAAGACCTATGAGGAGGAACTTCCTAATAAGGACATGTTCGTGAGCTTTATGGTGGATCAGAAAGACATCACCGACTTGCTCGACAAGAAGGGAATCAACAAACTGGCACCATCCGAGCAGGCACATTTCCTCGATTCCATCGAGAATGTGATGTCGAAGGAGGTTAAGGCCAACGACTCCACACTGCGTCTGGAAATCAAGCCTTACTACGAGGGAAACAAGTATTATGCCACCACCTATCGCGACTTCACCGACCTGAGATTGGTGTTCACTGTGCCCAAGTCGATGGGTAAGTTTGGAGGCGAAACCGACAACTGGATGTGGCCCCGACAGACATGCGACTTCTCGGTGTTCCGCATCTATGCCGACCCGAAGACAAATGGACCGGCGGCATACAGCAAGGACAACGTGCCATACAAGCCCAAGCACTGGTCGCCTGTATCGCTGCAAGGCTATAAGGAAGGTGACTTTGCCATGACCATGGGTTATCCCGGAAGTACAAGTCGCTATCTCTCGTCATACGGTATTCGTGAGCGTCGCGACGCTGAGAACGAGCCACGAGCCCAGGTGAGAGGCGTGAAGCAGGAGGTAATGCTCAGGCACATGCGCGCCGACGAGGCAGTGAGAATCAAATATGACTCAAAATATGCCCAGAGCAGCAACTACTGGAAGAACTCCATCGGAATGAACAAATGTATCGATTCCACCGGTCTTATCCGCCAAAAGGCTGACTTCGAGAACAAGATTAAGCGCTATCAGATGTTCACGGGCTACCTCAAGGGCAAGCTCGACTTCGACCTTATGGAGCGTCTTTACAACAAACGTCTGGACGTGAGACGCAACTATATGTATTTCCGCGAGACTTTCATGCGAACCAACGAACTTGCCGACCGTGCATACAGATACCACAACGGCATGAAGGTGCAAGGCCCTAAAGGAAAGAAGGCTAAGCAGTATGTGGAGTTCAAGGACAACAGCGACACATGGGATGCAGCTCTCGACAAGGAGGTATATGCCACATTGCTCAAGAACTATCGCGAGAAAGCCGACACCAAATATCTGCCTGATTTCTATCAGACGATCGACAAGACATACGGAGGTGACTATGCCAAGTATGTTGAAGATGTATGGAACAACAGCGTGTTGATGAAGAGCGGCGAGAAGATATATATCAACAAGAAGATTTATGCAAGCGACTGTGGAGTGAAGATGGGTCTCGACCTCACCAACGTATTCAGCGACTTGAGGGCTGAACTATCCGAATTGAACGATTCCATCGACATCCAGGAGCGTTATCTATGCGATGCCATACTGCGCATGGAGATGGAAATGCCCCATTATAGCGATGCCAACTTCACCATGCGACTGAGCTATGGACAGGTGGGCGGATTCAACCTCAACGGCAAGCCCTCGGGCTACTACACCGAGGCATCGAGCATCGTGGAGAAGATGAAGAAAAGCGATGACAACTTCGAATATTTCGCCGAACCTATTATGCACGAACTCATGAGTGCCAAGGACTTCGGAAAATACACCGACAAGACCACAGGCAAGATGCAACTTTGCTTCCTCACCAACAACGACATCACAGGCGGCAATAGCGGTTCGCCGATATTCAACGGCAAGGGAGAACTCATCGGATTGGCATTCGACGGCAACTGGGACAGTCTGTCGGGCGATATCTTCTTCGACAACAAACTCGCACGCTGCATAGGCGTTGACATCAGATACATGCTCTACCTGATGGACAAGTGGGGACATGCCGACCGACTCATCAAGGAGATTGATGCAAAATAACCATTTATAACATAAAAACCTAAGTATGAAAAAACTAATTGTCACCACATTGTTTGTGGCATCGTCGGGATTGGCGTGCGCCCAAACGACTCAAATAGACCTCAGCGGACAATGGATGTTGGGGAAGGAGGCTGTGCATCTGCCTGGAACTACCGACACCAACCGCAAGGGTGAACCCAACAACAAGCGCGACGAGACCACACATCTCTCGCGCTACTTCACATGGTTTGGCGAAGCCACGTATTCAAAGAGTATCGACATTCCCACTGCATGGAAAGGCAAGAGAATAACACTCTTCCTCGAAAGGACAAAACCCACAACTATATATATAGACGGAGTGGAAATGGGCAAATGTGACGACATATCGGTGCCGCAGGTGTATGACTTGACAGGCAAACTGACTCCAGGGCAACACCAACTCGACATCAAGGTTGACAACGGTAATAGTGTGCCTAAGCAACTGCTCGGTTCGTCGCATGCCTACACCGAGGACACCCAAACCAACTGGAATGGTATCATCGGCAAGATGTATCTCGAAGCCAAGGAATCTCCAGTCACTATCAAGAGCATCCGCACATCTCCCATAGCATCCAAGAACAAGGTGAATGTGGAGGTGACGCTCGAAGGAAATACCAAGCAGAAGTATAATGTAAAGCTTTCCTTCAGCGGTGAACAGAAGAAAGACGAAGAGATTGACATAACACGCGTTGGTATTAGTCAACGAACCATTAACGAAGATGGTACGACAACGCTCTTTTACTCATACAACCTCGGTGAAAACGCCAAGAAATGGAGCGAGCATACACCTCAATACCTTAATAAAATAAAGGTGAGGGTGGAATGTAAGGGCAAATCAGACGAGATGACCGCCACCTACGCCCTTTGCGACTTCAAAGCCGAAGGCAATCACTTCACCGTAAATGGGCGCAAGACATTCCTCCGCGGCAAGCACGATGCCTGTGTGTGGCCTCTTACGGGACACGTGGCTATGGGATACGACGAGTGGTATAACTATCTCAAGACCTGCAAGCAATATGGCATCAACCATGTGCGTTTCCACTCATGGTGCCCGCCAGAGGCTTGCTTCCAAGCAGCTGATAACCTTGGTATTTATCTCCAACCAGAGCTGCCCATTTGGGGAGGGTTTGACGAGAAAGACGAATGGCTCACTTCATATCTGCGCGACGAGGGCAGAAAGATTATCGAGACATACGGCAATCATCCCTCATTCGTGATGATGGGACTTGGCAATGAACTATGGGGCAGTACGGAGTTGATGGCAGATTACGTTAACGACTTCCGAAAGATAGACAAAAATTGCGAAAAGTCAGGTGACGGTGACGCTACACGCCGCCTTTACACCTTCGGCTCTAACATGTATCTCGGCTACAAGGGAGTGCTCGATGGAATGGACTATTTCACCACCTGTCGCATTGGCGGTGAGGCATGGGGAGAATACAACACCCACGTACGCGGTTCGTTCTCATTCTGCGATGCATTCGACGGTGGTCTCATCAATCATGAATATCCCAACACCACAACCAACTTCGAAAAGGCGATTGCGGGCAGCAAGGTGCCTATCATAAGTCATGAGACGGGACAGTTTCAGACGTATCCCGACTACAATGAAATCGAGAAATACCGTGGAGTGCTTCGTCCCGACAATATGAGAATATTCCGCCAAAGACTGAAGGACGCCGGTATGCTATCGCAGGCAAAAGACTTTCACGAAGCATCGGGCAAATGGTCGGTGGAACTTTACAAGGCTGACATCGAAATGGACCTCAGGACGAGGAATATGGCAGGATTCCAACTGCTCGACATCCAAGACTATCCAGGACAAGGGTCGGCATACGTGGGCATTCTCGATGCCTTTATGGACAGTAAGGAGATTGTGGATGCCAAGCGATGGAGACAGTGGTGTGACAAGGTGGTGCCAATGGCCGAACTGCCTCGCCTCACATTTAGCGAGGGCGACACGATAATATGGAAAACCATTATCGCCAATTATGCCGATGATGACTCAGCGCTTGAGGGCAAGACGATGAAATGGGCGTTTTTGAGTGACAAGAATGTAGTGTTGGCACAAGACAGCACAAAACTCAGCAATGTAAAGGCAGGAGTCATTGACGTGTCGTGCGACTCGGTAGTGGCACGACTTGGCAAGACGAGAAAGGCAGAGAAGGTGCGCCTCGCATTGTCAATCAGCGGCACACCATATCAAAATGACTACACCATGTGGGTATATCCCTCCTACGATATGGAAAAACAGTTGGGCACACTCTCAAAGGGCATTGTCATCGCCGACACACTTGACGAAAGCGTGATGAAGAAGTTGAAGACAGGAGCCAAGGTGTTGCTTATGCCAAAGAAGGAAATGTATGCCGACCAAACCGTGGGAGGATTGGTTCAGACGGACTATTGGAACTACCGCATGTTTAAGACCATCTCGGAAAACAACAAGAAACCCGTGTCGCCAGGAACACTCGGTTTGCTCGTCAACGAGATGGAACATCCTTTGTTCAAGGCTTTCCCCACTGACAAGCACACCAACTGGCAATGGGCATCCATTGTGCATGAATCGCGTCCGTTGGTGATGGACAAGATGCCACAGGGCTATTGTCCGCTTGTGCAGGTGATTGACAATGTGGAGCGCAACCATCGCCTTGCCTTGTTCTTCGAGACAAATGTGGGCAAGGGACGAGTGTTCGTATGTATGAGCGACCTGCGCGAGACACAGCAATATCCCGAATCGCGACATCTGCTCAGGAGTATTCTCGAATATATGCAGAGCGAGGATTTCAAGCCTGCCACCACTCTCCTGCCCGATGACTTCGGGCGTTTCTTCACCGAAAAGGCGCAGGAAAGTAATGTCATTGAACTAAGAAACATATCTTATGAATGAAGATATCTACAAAAATCTATAATAAATAAAGGCAGTCAATAATTGACTGCCTTTTATATACTTATTTCTTCTTCCGAGGCTTTCTCATTGCCCATCCCTCTTCGCTGAAATCGGGCTCTTCGCCCTTAAAATCGTTGTTGCCGTTTTTGAAGAACTGGCGCCAATCGCCTGTCTCAAGCGACATGTCCATAGATTTCTTGGGCTTCTTGGGAGTAAAGGCCTTCTTGGCAGTCACGGTCTTCTCGACATTTTTCCTGCCATGACCTTTCTCATCGGCATCATTGCAGCGCACCTCACGACCTTTATACACGGTTCCATCGAGGGCGCGCATAACCTTTTGGGCATCCTTTTCGGGTACCTCGATATACGAGATTTTCTTCAAGAGGTCGATATGTCCCACTGCCTGACGACCCTCAACATGCTTGTTGATATACTGCATCACCTCGCCTGGATAGAAACCATCGTCCTTACCAAGGTTGATGAAGAGGCGACGATAGCCAGCCTCCGCCCCCCTTCGTCTCCCCCAAGGGGTAGTGTTGCTGCGCTCTCCCTTACCCTTGCGCTTGCTTGAATTCTCCCCTCGAGCTGATTTAGATGGGGCTTCAATCTCGGGTGCATCGGCATAATAGGCAAGGAACTTACCGAACTCCATGCTCACTATCTTCTTGATGAGATCCTCCTTGTCCATAAACTCGAAGTAGCGATTGATGTCCGTCATGAACGGGTCGATTTCCTCGTCGTTCACGTCGGTCTTCACTATCTGGTCCATCACCTTATATAGCTGTTTCTTGCAAATCTCCTTGGCAGAAGGGATCTCTCCCTCGACAAAACTCTTGCCTATCTCCTTCTCTATCGCCCTCATCTTATGCTTCTCGCGGATGTGCATAATCGAGATGGATGTACCCTTCTTACCAGCACGACCTGTACGTCCACTGCGGTGGGTATAACTTTCAATATCATCGGGCAGACCATAGTTGATGACATGGGTGAGATCTTCAACATCAAGTCCACGGGCAGCCACGTCGGTGGCAACGAGTAGTTGGGTGAGATGCTGGCGGAACTTCTGCATAGTCAAGTCGCGCTGCTGCTGACTGAGGTCGCCATGCAGACTCTCGGCGTTATATCCGTCGTGAATCAGTTTGTCGGCAATCTCCTGAGTCTCAAGTTTGGTGCGACAGAAAATAATACCGAATATCTTGGGGTTATAATCCACGATACGTTTCAGTGCAAGATACTTGTCCTTTGCATGCACCATATAATAAATATGGTTGACATTCTCAGCACCCTCATTGCGGCTTCCCACCACAATTTCCTTGTATTCGCGCAAGTAGCTCTTGGCTATGCGCTCAATCTCACGGCTCATAGTTGCCGAGAAGAGCAGTGTATTGCGGTCCTTGGGCACGCCCTCGAATATCTCGTTGATGCTATCGGTGAAGCCCATATTGAGCATCTCGTCGGCCTCATCGAGCACCACGTTATATACCTTTTCAAGGTTGGCCTTTCCTCTATTCATGAGGTCGATAAGTCGTCCCGGGGTGGCAACAATCACCTGTGCCCCATGGCGCAAGGCACGAATTTGGTTTTCGATGGATGTTCCACCATAAACGGCAACAATATTTATGCCATTCATATACTTAGAAAAGTCCTTCAAGTCGTCTGCAATCTGCAGACAGAGTTCGCGTGTAGGACTGAGGATAAGAGCCTGAGTGTCGCGACTTGAGGGGTCGAGACGCTGCAACACCGGAATACCGAATGCGGCGGTCTTACCCGTACCGGTTTGTGCCAGTGCGATTACATCGTTGTTACTTCCAAGCAAATAGGGAATAACTAGATC
>JBJEAY010000602.1:0-7539 GCA_051869575.1 Prevotella sp.
ACGCTGCGCTCGCCATTGTTGTCCACGGGACAATAAAGATGATAGGGAGAATATTGGTCCCATTCGGTGGTGACGAAATTGTCAACCGTCTCACCCACTTTCAGTATGTCGGCATCTTCTGACGCCCTGGCACCCGACCTCAGCGAGGCCTCGGTTGCCTCAAGCCACCACTGCAATCCATCAGGGATGTTGGAGGCATCATACTTTGCGAGCGAGCGTCCCAACACCGCACGCACATCGTCGCGCTTGCTTACTATGACAAAGCCTCCGACCTCATCACTATAGATTGCCAACTGATCGTTTTCCGCTTCGAGCCTTGGCTCCACTAATGAGTGCGCCCTCAATGCGCGACCTGTGACATGGTCTGTAGAGAGTGCCTTCGTTGCGATGTCGAGCATTTCTCTCTTGCTTCGGTTGGCTGCACCTGCCTCAATCACTATCGTGAGAAGCATCATGATGGATAGGAAGACTGTTTTCTTCATAAAAGTAGCTATTTATTATGTTTTATGGCTGCAAATTTACGTGTTTTATTCGAATTATGCAAATAAAAACTATAAAAAGTGCACATTATTGTTTGATTTTTTTAGGATTATGTCGGCTTTTGCAGTGCTCAAAAACAAGAGAAATGCTCCCGCTAATCATAGTTGGCGGGAACATTTCTGTCAGTTCATTTGGCGAAGTAGCCATCCTCAACAAAGTTAGAAACCGAAATCCATAAATGGAGTAGGTGTCTTTGTCATAGTCTTAAAGTCAACCTTTTTAGGAGTAAAGACCTTGTTCCACCATGCGCTGTTCTTCTTCAGCACGATGTTGGCAGGAGTCTTGCTGACTCTTTCGGTAGCCCTTGCAGATGCGGCAGCCACCTGGTCGGATGTAATGGTGAATGTCTCGGTGAAGTCCCCGAAGTAACCCGCGCTGCAATAGTAAATCAGGTTGAAGGTGAATGTCTTTGTCTCTGGATCATACACACAAGGATAGTCCTCATATGTGGCTTTCGGATCATACGATGGAATGTCGGATACATATACTGCTCCGTAGCTTGGACTGTCGTAACCGGTATATTGCTCATCAACCATGACTTTATTTGTGGTTTTATCCCATGTGAATGAGAACTTGACACCGAAGCCCCAGTCGGAAATGACATACACATCGGGGAGGTCGTCACGTTGCGACAATGTCAATCCATTATCAACAGCTCCGAAGAACTCGTAGGTGTAGTCGCCCGTTGCCACCGGAGTCATCGGAATGTTTATCAGTTTCTCCTCTACAGTGCCGTATTCAATGCTGCCACTCTCGTTTTGATAGGTGATGTTGAGAGTAATCTCGTTGTTGCTGAACTTCGACAAGAGGGTATTGATTTTTGCATATACCTTGCTGCCGACAGCCTGCATGCCGGTGTATTGCAGTTGATTCTCCTCAGGCAGATAAATTTTGCCGTCCTTGGTGCAGAATACGAGGTCGGCGCCAGTGCCCCAAGGATTCCCTATGCGATACGGTGTTCCGTAAGCCTCGGCAAAGCGCACGTCGCAATCATCTGTGGTAGTGGTGATTGTGCCCTTGTAAAGAGTGGCAGTGGTTGTAGCTCCAAGCTGTGCGGAATGGAATTCACCTTCGTAAACGCTCTCCCATTCGCAGTCATTCTCGATAGAGGCAACATAAAGGTCTTTGGATGGATCGACGACAAGACAGAACTTGCCATCTACATTGCTGCTATACATGCCACCGCTATTGTAGTCATCCATGCTGATGAGCAATGCGCCTGCGGGGAAAGTGATTTTTCCGTTGGCGTATGTGCCATAGTAATCCTCTGCCTTGTCCTTGTCTTCTTTGTTGAGATAATATCCGGCAAGACTGAACATTCGGAATGCACCGTATGACCATGTCATACCAGTGTGACACTGCATGGGGATATATACCTTGTCAGGATTTGTGGCATCAATATATATGTAGTAGTCCTGGCTCTCGTCCCAATCGCCTGGGTCATTATACGGGAAGAGTTCGCCGTATGTGTTCACCATACGGAAATATCCCGGACGGTCGTCGCGCTCTTGCAGGCGTGTCGGGAAGACAACGTTGTCAATACCATAGAAGGTCGTGAGGAAGTCCTCTGTATATAACGCCCAACCATCATGACGCTCGCCGTTGGAGTCGATAAAGTAGCCAGTGTCGTTCCATTTAACACGTGTCACGTCAAAACTTACACTATTGTCCTGTGAATAGATGACAGAAGTGAACTGCGGGTCGCTCACCTTGATTTGCAGAGTATATTTGGTGCCGATTTCTGCCTTTGGGAAGTTTAATGTGAAGAAAGCCGTCTCTTCGCCATCAGCAAATTCAGCAGCCTGAACATCAAAGACATTGTCGGTGTTCTCTACTATTTCAAAAGGCACAGTGGCAGCACCACTTGTATTACGGCGCTTGATTTCAATCTTAGCCGTAGTCTCCTCAATTGGGTCAAGCTCCATCGAAATGCTGGTCTGCGGGAAGGCTATGTTATAAAAGCCGTCGGCAGCATCCCAATTTCCCGGGGCAATGCTTTCGTCGCTGTCGCTGCAGGCTGAGAACACGCCTGCGAGCATTGCGAGACCTATATATAATTTGTTTAATTTCATAATTCTTGAATATTTTTATTTATATCTTCATTATTAATTATCAGCCACTGGCGACGGTGCCGGAACTGTCTCGTTGTTGTCGGCATCGGTGAGTGCCGGGTTGGCCTGGATTTCAGTCTGGGGCAAGCGCCACAGCAGAATCGGGTCGTTAGGCTGGATATAGAATACGGCTGTCGGGTCGAAGGCACCACCGCGGCGGTCGAGTCCCTTGTTCAGGCGCATGTAGTCATACCAGATGAGTCCCTCGCCCCAGAGTTCGATACGCCTCTGGAAGAACACCTCGTCCTGCACATTGCCCGAGCATGAGTAAGACGGGTTGCGATAGGTCTTGACAAACTTTTCGAGCACGGTCTTTCCGTCCTGCCCTGACATGGCAAGTGCCTCGGCCTGAATGAGGTACATCTCCTCAATGCGCATCAGAGGGATGTCGTTGGCATTTACATCGCACTCCAACAGACCATTATAGGTATTAAACTTACAGCTTGTGTAGGCAGGGAAGCTGTAGTCAGACAGATACTGATTGTATGCCTCTGACAAGTAGATATTCTGACCGTCTTCGTTTGACCACCATGCCTTGCGCACGTCGGTGTCAGGAATCTGCTCGTAGAGTTTCTTGTTAATCTGACGACCGCCTGAATACTGGGCATAGCCATAGTTGAACGTACCGACATGAGAAATCCAGTTGACAATACCCGAAGATACCACGTCGTCGGTCTCAGCCACAAGCGCACCCCACATCCAGTCGCTCTCGGTAGAATTGGCAAAGTAAGGTCCGCTCACTGTTGCTATTGTAGCCGGAGTAATCTTCTCGGTTGCGGCCGCCTTGATGGCAGCCTCGGCATCAGCAGCGGCAGCCGACCAGTTTTGCATGACAAGATTTACGCGGGCACGGATTCCGTAAGCCACGGCAAGTGAGATGTATCGCTTGTCCTTGCGGGCATACTTTGTTCCCTCAAGCAATGTGATGGCTTTGTCGATGTCGGCCTTGATCTGGGTATATACTTCCTCTACAGTGTTGCGTGGTGCACCGTTTTTGGCAGCTTCCTCCCTGTTGGCATCTGTGATGAGAGGCACGCAAGGTTTCGACTCGTTGCCCTTGTAGGTGAATTGGTAAAGCTGTGCCAAACTGAAATACATATAGGCGCGTGCGCCAAGTCCCTGGGCAAGGAAGAACATTCCCTCCTCGTCCGTTGGATCCTCGGAATAACCTTCAATCACGTTGTTGGCAGCATAGATGATCATGTAGTGGTCATTCCACACTATCTGACTCTCATAGCTGGTGTAGATACGGTCGGAGAAAACGAGTGAGCTGCCTGCCCAGTTATATCCGCTGGTAGAGCTCGACACGTCCTCGGAGTTGGCATCGGTGAGATAGAGCACCGACACAAATCCGAAGTCATTGTGGCGTGAGCCGCCAAAGGCAGTATAGTTGGGCAGATACTCAGTCATACCTGAGAATATACCGCGCACTCCTGCCTCTCCGCGCTCGGGCAGGGCGGCAAGAATCTCGCTCTTCTGCTCTGAGGTGATGGTTGCTCCCTCAGGTGCTGTGTCAAGGTCGGTACATGACGCGAAAGCCATTGACGCAACGACAAGACTTGATAATATATATTTTACGTTCATATTCTTAATTTCCGTTTTGTTTATACCTTATTATATATTAGAATGCCACGCTAACACCTCCTGAGAGGGTGCGGATAGCGGTATATATTGACACGCTGGCTGCTGTGTAGCTCTGGCGTGGGTCGAGACCCTTGCGTGCAGAGAGCAGGGCGAGGTTGTCGCCGGCGAAGTAAACGCGCAGCTTGGTGAGTCCGAGCTTGCTTACGACACTCTTTGGTAATGTATATCCGAAGGTGACGTTGTTGAGCGACAGATAGTCGCTGCTTGTAAGGAAGCGGGTTGATGTGGCATTGCTGTATCTACCGTTGTTCGACACTGAGTTCAGACGTGGCACGTCGGTAATCTGTCCGGGAGTTGTCCATGCGTCACGAATGTCAACCGACCAGTTGCGGCCTGCGTATGAGCTATAGCCTGAGTGCATGATTCCGGCATAACCGCTGTCATAAATCTGACCGCCGAGCTGATAAGAGCACTGCACAGAGAGGTCGAAGCCATAGGCCTTGACCGTTGTGCCGAAACCTCCATATACTGTAGGCATGAGGTCGTCTGTGGCAATACGGTTGGCCGACTGCGAAGCGACTGTGTAGTCGTTGGTCTTCTCGCGACCTGTCACGTTACCGTTCTCGTCGGTCACGTTGTAGTACCATAGGGCATCACCGTTATCTGGGTCAACTCCTGCCCACTCGGGCAGATACATGCGATACATTGAATAACCTTCCTCGTAGATACGCGAACCGTCGATAAGCTGTCCCTGAAGGTCGGGGTGCAACTCGTTGATCTTGTTCTTGATGAATGTGGCATTGGCATTCACATCCCACTGAACGTTCTTGGTGTTGAAGATGTTATAGCTGAAGTCGATTTCCAAGCCTGAGTTGGTCATCGAACCGATGTTCATTGGTATCTGTGAATATCCGAGCGAACCAGCCACTGGCTTGTAGTAAAGCATGTCGCTCGACTTGCGCGAGAAATACTCGATGCTACCGTTGAGCTTATTCTTGAACATGGAGAAGTCAACTCCTACGTTGAACGAGGTCTGGGTCTCCCATGTCAGTTCGGGATTACCTTTGTATGAAAGTGTACCGTCGGAGAATCCCGAGGCATCGCCCGTCATCGAATATTGGTCGAGATAAGCATAGTAATTGCCGATGGCATCATTACCCTGCTGACCGAATGAGGCCTTCAGTTTCAAGAGGTTAAGCCATGTCACATCCTTCATGAAGTTCTCCTTGGTGATAACCCAAGCCAAGCTGCCCGACCAGAATGTACCCCAACGGTGATCCTTGGCGAAACGTGACGAACCGTCGCGACGCACTGCCACGTTGGCGATATACTTGTCGTCGTAGGAGTAGTTGATACGTCCGAAGAAACCGGCTGTGGCATACTTGTGCTGATAGCCGCTGATGTTAAACTGGCTGGCATTGTTGCTCACCCAGTAGCTCTCGGGATTATAAAGTCCCTGACCACCGGCATAGAGATACTTATATTTATAGGTGTAACCATCATAACCGAGTGTCACGTCGAGATTATGCTTCTCGGCAAAGGTGTGCACATAGTTGGCGATATACTGCTGGTCGAAACCGTATGTGCGCGAGTGGGTCTGGTAGGCGGCACCACCTATGGCTGCAAACTGACCCATATAGGCGTTCTGCAGTCCATTGTAGTTGGTGTTGTCGATGTTAAGACCCCATTGTGCCTTCAGAGTAAGGCCCTTGAGGGGAGTAAGGCTGACATACCAGTTGGAACTGAGAATGTCCATGATATACTGTGTCTTGTCATACTTCAGCTGGCCTGCGGGGTTAGACATCGACATGAAGGTACGGTCGCGTGTGCCGTCGGACTTTGTACCGTAGTCAAAAACAGGACGACCGAGATTGGTCAACGTATTTCCCTCTGCGTCACGCACATAGAACGGATAGATAGGTGCTATCACGTTGGCAACACCGAAGGCATTGCCTGACGAAGCAGACGATGTCTGGTCGTCGGGATAGAAACTCTTGTTATAAGAATATGAGATGTTGGCTCCCACCTTCATCCAGTCGTTCACCTTGTACTCGTCCTTCAGACGTGTGCTAAGACGCTTGAAACCAGAACCGTCCACCAGTCCACCGTCATCCAGGAAACCGGCTGACAGGTAGAAGTTGTTGCGGTCGGTGCTGCCCGACACCGTTGCATTGTACTCCTGGCGCAATGTAGCCTTGAACATAAGATCCTCCCAGTTGTCAGGAGTGTAGTAGCGGTTGTTGGCAGCATCAGTGTAGCCAAGTGTGGCATTGGGGTTGAGCTTGCCGTTGGTACCGATAAGATATTGTCCCTCGGGCACTGTGTAAATCTGGTAGCCATTACCACCATTGGTGTTGGTGGGGAGAATGGCATTAGCCCACTGCCATGCCTTTGTCGGGTCGTAACCCAATTCCGAGATGGCGGCATTGTAGATGGCGGTGTATTCAGTCTCCAGATATTCCTGGGGATTGCGGATGATGTCGTAGTTCTTTATCATGCGCGAGTTGCTACCCCACTTGGCGTCAAGTGTCACGGTAGCCTTGCCCTGAGCAGCCTTCTTGGTGGTAATCATGATGATACCGTTGGCACCACGTGCACCATAGAGGGCGGTTGAGGCAGCGTCCTTCAACACGGTGAGCGACTCGATGTCGGCAGTGTTGATTGACGAAAGGTCGCCGTCGAAGGGCACACCATCAACTACGTAAAGAGGCGTTGTTCCGGCATTAATAGAGCCGACACCACGCACGCGCACAGTGGCTGATGTACCCGGCTGACCGTTAGAACTCTGAATCTGAACACCGGCTACTGCACCGGCAAGAGCGTTCGACACGTCCGACACCTGACGAAGTTCGAGCTTGTCCGACTTCATCACACCGGCAGAACCGGTGAAGGTGCCCTTGGTCGATGTACCGTAAGCCACAACCACGATTTCGTCGAGGTTTTGTGCGTCGCTCTTCAACAGGATGCGCATGTTGGCGCGTGCGCTAACCTGAATAGGCTCCATACCAACGTATGAAATGTTAAGCGTATTCTTACCCTTGGGGCAAGTGATACTGAAATGGCCGTTGAGGTCGGTTACGGTACCGATATTGGTACCCACTACCCTCACGGCAGCTCCTACCACCGGTTCGTTGTCTTCATATGAAAGAACTGTACCGGAGACTTTCTGTTGTGCCATGGCTATTCCAAAAAATAGGAATAGGCTGGCAATAATCATACTGATCCTTTTTTCCATAAATCTCTCTCTAAATTGTTATTTTTCAAAAATCGCTGCAAAATTATACTAAATAAATTGCACTATAAT
>JBJEAY010000603.1:0-7513 GCA_051869575.1 Prevotella sp.
GCAGTGGGCATGGGGCAACGGTGCTACTCTGCCGTCGAAGGAATTTGTCACCAACTTCTATGACCGCACCCTTGACGCCATCAACCGCTATCAGCCTGACCTTATTTATTTTGATGTCACTGTTGTGCCATTCCACGACATCAGCGACTGCGGACTGAAGATTGCATCGCATTTCTACAACAAAAACCCGCGTGCAGTGATGTTCGGTAAGATTCTTGACGAGGAGCAGCGCAAGGCTCTTACGTGGGACGTGGAGCGTGGTGCTCCCAACGAGATTGTGCCTGAGCCTTGGCAGACATGCAACTGCATCGGAGGATGGCACTACAACACTGGCATCTATGAGCGTGGTGGATACAAAAAGGCTGCCGACGTGATTAAGCAGTTGGTGGATATCGTGAGCAAGAACGGAAATCTCTTGCTCAGTGTTCCACTGCGTGCCGACGGAACATACGACGAGAAAGAAGCAGCTGTGCTCGATGGCATTGAGGCTTGGATGAATGTCAACAAAGAGAGTATCTTCGGCACTCGCCCATGGGTGAAGTTTGGCGAGGGACCTGTGGCTGAGAAGGACATCAAGATGAATGCACAGGGATTCAACGACGGGCAGTTTACTGGCATGACCGCTGCCGACATCCGTTTCAACCAGACGAAGAAGCATCTATATGTCACACCTATGGGATGGCCTGAGGGCGGCAAACTCGTAGTAAAATCTCTCGCCAAGGGCAATCCCCATTTCCGCAAGTCAATCACAATGGTTGAACTCCTCGGATATGGCAAGCTCAAGGCTAAACAGACAGCGGAAGGTCTTGAGGTGCAGTTGCCTGCACCGACAAACGACATCGCGCCGGTATTGAAGATTGCAAAATAATATCCATAATTTTAGAGTTTTATTATGCCTTATTCAACAGGTTGCAAACTGCTTGCGACATTCATTACATTAGCTTGTGCTGTGGCGGCGACAAACACTGCCGCAGCACAAGTTGTGTCTCCAAATGGCAAGGTGGAGTGGAGAGAAAAAGGCAAGGGCTTTGCCGTAGTTTATCACAATGGTGGCAACGAGCATGAGGTACTTGAAATCGCTAATGTCGGTATGTTCATGAAGGACGGTGGCGGAAAGGAGCTGACGCTCAAGGCGAAGAAGCCTGCGAAGGCGATAAAGGACTCCTATGCGATGATTGGCGGTAAGCGCCATGAGTGCTCCAATGAAGCCAACGAGGTGACTTATCTCTATATCGACAACATCGGACGACAGCAGTCTTTGACCGTTAGGGCATATAACGACGGAGTGGCTTTTCGCTATACATTCGACGGACTCCAGCACACTCGTATCACCGAGGAACTGACAACGTATCGCATAGCCGAAGGCACAAAACGATGGATGCAGAAATGGACTGAGCCATACGAGGAGTTCTTCCCCTTGTCAACCACTGGTGAGAACGAAAACAAGCGTTGGGGCTATCCTGCCTTGATTCAGCCTGCCTCCAATGTCTTTGCCCTAATCACCGAAGCTGGTATAGAGAGATATAACAGTGCATCGTCGCTATATAACGACCGCAACAAGGAGGAATACCGCGTGGTGATGGACGAGAACCTGCAGAACACCACCGGACAGTGGCTCTCCCCCTGGAGAGTGATTATCGTGGGAGTGTTGAAGGATGTGGTGGCATCCACCCTCGTCACCGATGTCAGCGAGCCTTGTCGTATCGAGGACACGTCGTGGATAAAGCCTGGCTCAGTGTCGTGGATATACTGGGCATACAATCATGGCAGCAACGACTATCAGATAATAAGGAAATACGTGGATATGGCGGTGGAGATGAAGTGGCCATACGTATTGATAGATGCCGAGTGGGACGAGATGAAAAACGGAGGCAATATCGAGGATGCCATACGCTATGCACTCGACAAGGGAGTGAAACCCATCTTGTGGTATAACTCTTCGACGGCATGGATAAAGGCTTGGGGCGCACCTGGTCCTCATGAGCGACTTAATGCTCCCGAAAACCGCGAGAGGGAGTTTGCATGGCTTGAGAAGATGGGTGTGGCAGGAGTGAAGATTGACTTCTTTGCCGGAGACAAGCAGGAGACAATGGAATACTGCATCGACCTGCTGGAATGTGCCGCAAGGCATCATCTGATGATAAACTTCCACGGGGCGACAATACCACGAGGATGGCAAAGGACATATCCCAACCTCGTGTCCGTTGAGGCTGTGTATGGAGCGGAGTGGTATAACAACAATGCCACACTCACTCCCAAGGCTGCCGCACATAATGCTACCTTGCCCTTCACCCGCAATGTCATCGGACCTATGGACTATACTCCCTGCACTTTCTCCGACTCGCAGCATAAGCATATCACAACACATGCCCACGAACTCGCACTGCCAGTGCTCTTTGAGTCGCCGCTGCTGCATTGGGCTGACAAACCGGAGAGCTATCTTGTGCAGCCTAAGGAGGTGAAGGACTTCATGTCGGCATTGCCCACCACATGGGACGAAACCCGACTGCTCGGAGGTTATCCCGGCGAGTGGGTTGTCATTGCCCGTAGAAGCGGGAAGACATGGTATATCGCCGGTATCAACGGCAAGGACGAACCTCAGACTCTCTCCTTCGACACTTCCTTCCTGCCCAAGGGCAAATACACTTTGTTCGCCGACAAGGCAGGATATAAAGGCGATATGCCTGCCGATAATCCCGACCCATGGAGCATAAAGAAAGGCAAGGGCAAAATGCCTGCAAGGATTACTTGCCTGCCAAGGGGAGGTTTTGTTATTGTTAAATGAAGTCAATGAAGAATAGAATTAAGTTATTATTTTTGACGATGGCAATGGCTGTCATTGTCAATGCGCAAGACAGGACACCGAATGTAAAGGTGGAGTTTGTCACTCCGAAGATAGTAAGAGTGCAGTGGTCGGCTGGCGGTTTGTTGCCTGGCAACAACACCGGCGTGTGTGTATATGAGAGGCAGAAGGTGAAGTCGGAGGAGATTATCGTGAAGAACGAGGGCGGAAGCATCTCGTTTATCGACAGAAAGACCGGCAAGACACTCTTGCAGGACATTGGGCGTACTGCGGAACCCGTAGTGCAGGAACGCATCGTATATGACGATGCCACAGCACGCATGGAGGAGACCGCCAACGGAAAGGTGACGGTGAAATATATAAATATAATAAAGTAAGGACAAACAACAATGAGCAAAAGATTTTGTCAGACATTAGAATTGAAGAATGACCCCGAACTCATCAAGAAGTATGTGGAGGCTCACGACCGTGAGCACCACTGGAGCGAGATTCGCGAGGGCGTACGTCGCCCAGTTTCAATGCTGCGACGCCAATGCCACGAGCGACGAGAAATGGCAGATGATGGAGCGGATGTTCTGGCTCTATTGATTATTGGTTAAGAGAATCAATATTATTGCCTAATCCAAAATTATTGCCAATATTTTGGATTATATTCCAAAAATTAAGCCTAAATTTTGGATTAGGCATATTTTTTTGGAAAATCTCTTGGATGTTTGGATTGTTTTTCGTATCTTTGCAGCCGTAGTAATATATCTTATAATAATAAGGCATATATGATAACAAGAGACCTGCAAAAAATAATCGAGGACAGATGTCACAATGGTAAGGCTATTATCCTCATTGGGGCAAGACAAGTGGGCAAGAGCACCCTATTCTCTGAAATATGTAAGGGAATAGAGGGTGGAGTATTGTCGCTCAACTGCGATGATCCAGAGACTATGGCTTTGCTTGCTAATGCCAATCTTTCGGAGATAAGACTTCTGATTGGTAATAACAAGACGGTGGTAATTGATGAGGCTCAACGAGTGCCTGGCATAGGTTTGACGATGAAAATCATTACCGATAATTTCAAGGATGTGCAACTGCTTGTTACCGGTTCTTCGTCTTTTGAGCTTCACAACAGATTGGAGGAAACGCTTACAGGAAGAAAATACGAATATCATCTTTATCCTGTATCTACAAGTGAATTGCTAAGGACTGGAGGTTTGCTTATGGTAAGGCAAACACTTGAGCAACGTCTTATATATGGTTCATATCCGGAAATAGTCAGCAATCCTAATATCGCCAAGGAATTGCTGATGGGTATTGCGGGCAGTTACTTGTATAAGGACATACTGTCGATGGAGGGAATCCGTAAACCGGCATTGCTTGAGAAACTGCTTGTTGCACTTGCCTTGCAGGTAGGGAGCGAAGTGTCGTATAACGAGATTGGACAGACAATTGGTTCTGACTCCAAGACAGTGGAGAAATACATCGACCTTTTGGAGAAATGCTTTATTGTCTTTCGCTTGCAGGCTCTAAGCCGAAATATGCGTACGGAATTGAAAAAGAGCCGCAAGGTGTTCTTCTTTGACAATGGCATACGTAATGCCGTATTACAGAACTTTGCCCCATTATCATTGCGCAACGATATGGGGGCGTTGTGGGAGAACTTTGTGATTTCAGAGCGGATAAAGAAGAACCATTATGAAGGCCGTTATCCAAAATATTATTTCTGGCGAACCACATCACAACAGGAGATTGACTTCATTGAGGAGGAAGATGGCATATTCCATGCCTTTGAGATGAAATGGAATCCTAAACGTGGCAACACATCCTTGCCGCCATCATTCACAAACAACTATAATGTTGGTAGCATTAATGTTGTCACTCCCGAGAATTATCTTGATGTTTTGGGGATTTAAGACATTATAATCCCCCAAAACTGCAACTTTTTTGCTCGTTTTGGGGGATTATAAGTTTTTTTTCGTATATTTGCACCCAAAAATGCATGTATTATGATAATAGGTAGAGAAAAGGAACAGCAGGAGCTTAGGGAGGCGTATCTGTCTGACGAGTCAAAATTTGTTGCTGTTTATGGACGGCGAAGAGTTGGCAAGACATATCTTGTCAGACAAACTTTTAAGGATAGCTTGACCTTTTCACATTCTGGTCAGGCCAAAGGTTCATTGGCAGAACAGTTGTTCGGTTGGAAGTCGTCATTGAAGGATGCCGGCTATGATGTATCGGCTACACCTTCTTCCTGGCTTGAGGCATTCGATATGCTCAAAGACCTGATAAGGAAATCTGCTGAGAAGAAGAAAGTTGTGTTTATCGACGAGATGCCTTGGCTCGACACTCCACGTTCAAACTTTGTCAATGCCCTTGAGTTTTTCTGGAACGGCTGGGCATCGGGTCGAGATGACGTGTTGCTTATAGTGTGTGGCTCCGCCACCTCATGGATAGTAAACAAGTTGTTTCGCAACCATGGTGGGCTTCACAATCGTGTCACAAACCGAATATACCTTCAGCCATTTACTCTACATGAATGTGAATTGTTTATGCAGCAGCGTGGATTGTCTTTGACAAGATATGACATCATTGAGGGCTACATGATTCTCGGTGGCATTCCGTTTTATTGGTCTTTCCTTGAAAGAGGCAAGAGTCTTGCCCAAAACATCGACAGTCTTGTCTTCGCCGAAGACGGTAAATTGCGCTATGAGTTTTCAGAACTCTACAATTCCCTCTTCCGCAACCCCGACAATTATATAAAGGTGGTGTTGTCATTAGGTCAGTGCCAGTCGGGGCTGACCAGAGAGGAAATAATCAATAAATGTGGCATGGCAAGCAGTGGTACACTGACTACTGTGATTGAAGACTTGGAGAATTGCGGCTTTATCAGAAAAGTGGCTGCTTTCGGCAGAAAGTCACAACAGTCATACATGCTGATTGACAATTTTACATTGTTCTATCTGAAATTCATAAAGAAGAACACTGAAAACGACGAATCGTTCTGGAGTCATAGTTATCAGTCGCCACTCCGCAGGGCTTGGGTCGGCATAGCCTTCGAGCGCGTGTGTTTCCAGCATCTCAGACAGATAAGGCAGGCGTTGGGAATAGGTGGAGTTGTCTCTTCCGTCTATTCCCTAAATATCCCGCCTACGGAATTGCATCGTGGCGCACAAATAGATATGATAATCGACCGTGCGGACAATATGGTGAACATCTGCGAAATGAAATATTCAAACGAGGAATATGTCGTTACCAAAGATGATGCCTTGTCGATTGCCAATAAGACCTCTCGTCTGTTGGAAGTGATGAAGAAACGCAAGTCTGTCGCCATTACCATTGTTACTGTCTATGGCATTGCCCACACGGGATATTGGAACAATGTGCAGAATGTGGTGACGGCTGACAACCTTTTCATGGAATGATTATCCAATGAGTTTCATCGGCTGCAAAGGTAGTGAAAATTATCCGAATAAAAAAATTAAATCACAACAATTTCCTCAGTTGGCCGAATTTCATTTCCTCAGTTGGCTTCTCCTTCCTCTGCTATCTTGATGTTTTGGGGATTTAAGACATTATCATAAAGAAGAACACTGAAAACGACGAATCATTCTATTCATAGAAATGATGAAAACAAGTATTTCGCTCAGAAATTATTCAAGTAAAAGGCTATCTTTTACGTGAAAATGTTTATTTTATCTGTCATCTGTCAGCATAGTGATTTAACTAACTAATATACAGTTGGTTACTATGCTGACAGATGCCTGACAGACGATTTTGTCTGTCAGCATTCATTCTTATGGTATTTCACATAATAGGCAGTGCCCTTAGCCACGTGAACCCTTTGAATATCAGGAACATTGGAGAGATAACGCCCGAAGACGGTGATGCTCTCGGTGACAGCCCTTGATCCCGCACGCTTGCGTATGTAGTCGTATATGTCTGACGTTGTGAGTCGCATGGCATCCGGGTCGTCGGGTGATGCGATGTCGAAATAGTCGTTGAAATATATATCGGCACTGTTGAGCAGGGCATATTTGCGGTTGTGCGCCATAACCTGCGCAATGTCAGAGTCGTTGAACCATCTGCGCTCGTTGTTTCTCACTGCAGCCACTGCTTGGGCATAGAGTTGCTCGTAGTTGATGGGGGTGTCGGTGTCGATGGGACTTGTAACGTCAACCACAAAGAAGCGGCGCGAGCCCGAGGGGTCGCTCAGCACGTCGGTCATGTTCGAAGTGGCAATAAACGATGCACGCCTTCGCTCTGTCTCCACATGGCGTGAGTATGGCCGCTTGATGGCTATGCTGGCAAGCTGAATGGTGTTCTTCAGGAATCCCTCCTGCGTTTTCCTTGAGTATCTTCTATGAGCAATGGTGCAGCATCGGCACTGATGAGACAATTTGCCATCATGGGGGATGAACCGTCTTTGATGCCCGCAGGTGATACAGGTACATTAAGCAGAGCCGAGTAGATAGTAGATGCCACCTCATAGACCTTGCGATAGAATTGTTCCATCCAGACCTCGTTTTCACGACGTGCCAAGTCGGGCAACGTCACTCTTGCGATTATCTTAAGTGTCTGTCCGCTCGACCCGATGAAGGTGGCCAGTGTGAAGGGCAGTACTTTGGTGATTTGTTTTAGTTGCGCAAGTCTATCCTCTTCTAATATGGAATTTGTTGTGAGTAACAGCATGTCGGAATAGTCTTTCACTACAAGAGCGCC
>JBJEAY010000604.1:0-7502 GCA_051869575.1 Prevotella sp.
TGCGGATTTTCTTTTGAGGTACCTAGCAGAGTCGAACTGCTCTACACGGTTTTGCAGACCGTTACCTAACCGATCGGCCAAGGTACCTTGTTCTTGTTTGCGGGTGCAAAGGTACAACAAAAAAATGGAATCACCAAATATTTTTGCTATTTTTTTCACTTTTTTATCGCAAACGCAAGGAATCACCCACTTTTAGCTGATAATCCGGAGAAAGTTTGTTCATTTTATAGAGATACTTCAGGCGGATATTGTAGAGCTGGGCGATGCTGTACATCGACTCGCCGGCACGCACATAATGCAGGCGACCCTTATAGCTCTTGGGGGCTCGCTTTGCCTTCTTCTGAAGATAGATAATCTCGCCAGGGACAAGGTCGTCGCGCTTGTCGCGCTCGTTGTACTTTGCCAACTTGCGATAGGATATGCCAAGTTCGTCGGCAAGACTGCGGAAGGTGTCGCCCTTGCGTACCTCTATATAATAGTTGCCGTTGAATGTGTGGATGGCATGAAGGTTGTTGTTGCCGGCATGGTCGCGACTGTGACGGGCGAAGAACTTGTCATAGCTCTTGGCACGGTCGTAGCGGTCGAGCTTATAGAGTTGGATTAACTCAATCAGTTTGTCGGCATAACGGGGATTGGTGGCATAACCGGCTGCCTTGAGTCCGCGTGCCCATCCCTTATAGTCGGTGACCGAGAGTTTGAAAAGACTGCGATAGCGCTGTCCCGAAGCGAGAAACTTGGAGTGATCCTCATAGCTCTCGTAGGCATTTTTGTAGGCACGGAAACATTCGCCCTTGGCATCGTCGTCGTGATAGGTGGTGCGGCCTGTCCAGCCATGACACTTGATGCCAAAGTGGTTGTTGCCCTTGCGGGTGAGCTCGCTCCTGCCCGCCCCCGACTCAAACACGCCCTGGGCAAGGGTGATGCTGGCGGGGATGCGATATTTGAGCATCTGCTCAATGGCGAGATCCTTATATTGGTCGATGTATTGCTGATAGGCAGAGTTCCATTTCATCTGTGCCGACACAGTGATTGGCATTGAGAAAAGAATCGCAAAAAGAGATGAAAAGACTATTGTCTTTAACTCCTTTAAACTCCTTTGACTCCTTTGACTCCCATATAAAATCATTGTTATTTTTCTCATCTGATTTCTTAAATAAACTATTCAAGTTGCAAAAATACTCAAAAGATTTCATATAAAGCAATTTTTTTATTATTTTTGCAAGAAAATTAGGTTTATTATGGAAGCTAAGAACATAAATGTAACTATTTGCGTGGCAAAATACGATGAACTCGACGAAAATGACCGTTCGTTGGTGGATATGGCAGTAGATGCCACAGAGAGGTCGTATGCACCCTACTCCATGTTTAACGTGGGGGCGGCAGTGAGGCTTGACAACGGTGTGACGTTGCCGGGATGCAATCAGGAGAACGCAGCCTTCGGTGTGACGATATGTGCAGAGCGAAGTGCCTTGTTTGCTGCCGGTGCACAATATCCACAAGCGAAGGTGGAGGCTATCGCCATAGCCGCAAGGAATGCCGACGGACTGCTTGACGAACCGATATCTCCATGCGGCACTTGCCGACAGGCTATGGTGGAGACGGAGAAGAGAAGCGGCATGAAGATGCGCATACTGCTATACGGCAGGAAATACATCTATGTCGTTGAGGGAATTGCCGAGTTGCTGCCGCTTACCTTCTGCGACGAGCAGCTCTGAAGGGGGCTGCCGATGGAGCCTCGGGAGCTATCCATTCATAACAACCGATGGATGGAGTTAGGGCTGAACGGGGATTGCCGTCGCGGTCGATAATCAACGACGGTAGAGGCTGTGCCTTGCCGATGGCTGTGGAAAGGGAGTCGAGATGGAAGTCATAGACAAGATTGTCGATGTCGAGCAACTTGAAGTGCATCTCGCCATTAAGGCTGTCCTTGGGAGTTTCGAGAACGGACATGGGGAATTTCTCGGCGGCAACGACTGTATCCTCGATTATTGTGCGCACGATAGAATGATCGAAACTAAAGTCAAGGCTATCGGTGAGGAAAACGTCTTCATCATATCCCGTGACAAGGCAATTAGTGAAGGAAGCCTTGGAATCAGATAGTTGGACAGCCAGTCCCCTGTTGGCATCAAAGGGATAGAATTGGGCGAAGGTGCTATATGCAACGGTGGCCTGCGACCTATAGAGATAAAGACAGTCGGCAAGGGTGTTGCTAATAAGCGTGTTAGCCATAGAGATATTACTGTGGGATGCCGCCAAACCATAGCCCTTGCAATTATGAATGGTGACATTAGCGAGCGAGAGATTGGGAGTGTCGCTAATATCAACAGAATCGCAGAGGATGGCATCCATGGCACTGTGAAGGTCGAGATACCTGAGAGAGTTGCCTGACGATGAGCCAAAGAAATGTATGCCGCGCCATTGACCGCTGACACGGTCGTAGGGCAGATAGTCGAACATATTGTCGAGACGGTCGCCTCGAAGAACTACGTCTTTTCCGGGTTCTCCCGAGATATTCAGTGTGCCATATACATCTATTCCTGCCGTACTTCCAAAATACAAAACCGTGGGTGAGAGGATAGATAATGTGGCGGTAGAATCAACACGAATGCCCCCACGCACGACTACGGGTTTGGACGAGGCAATGGTAGTATTCTTGCTGACGCGAAGAGAATCATACAAGACCGCGTCCCAGCTCCATGCCCTGAGATTCACTTTCTGCTCCACTTCGCTTTGGAGGCGGAATGAGAGATTGTCCTCGATAAGCTGGGGGACATCTGAACCGTTGATTTGCGATGTCAACTCGACGAACACCCTTATACTGTCGCCCTTGCGCACCTCTATATCCTGCGCCTGACTACCTGTGCTGTTGTCGAGATAGATGCCATCGACATTCACGCGGAAACCGGTTTGATTGCCATGTTCAAGGCGCACCTGACTCACCCGAAGTCCATCGGAGGAGCGGTTGTATGCCCAAAAGCCATAAGTGCGAGTGGGAACAGTGCTGAACACGGTGTCGAGCGACAGGGTGTCGCAAGCAAAGGACAACAAGTCGCCACGGCTCGTGGAAAACGAGTCGTCGTCGGAGCACGACGATAATATCGTGGACACAGACAATAGGATATAAAAAAGCCGTTTCATCTATAAGACAAAACGGCTCTGTTATGAAATTATTGTGTCAAACAGAACAATTATTTCTTGAAGTAGCGGGCATAGAGACCCATGAAGCCTGCGCAGTGGCGTGCCTCGTCCTTAGCCATCTCATGAACAGTGTCGTGAGTAGCGTCCATACCGGCAGCCTTGGCATTCTTGGCGATGCGGAACTTGTCCTCGCAAGCACCCTTCTCAGCAGCGATACGAGCCTCAAGGTTAGCCTTGGTGTCGCCCAAAACGTCGCCAAGCAGTTCGGCAAACTTAGAAGCGTGCTCAGCCTCCTCGAATGCATAACGCTTGTAAGCCTCGGCGATTTCGGGATAACCCTCGCGGTCGGCCTGACGGCTCATGGCAAGATACATTCCAACCTCTGTGCACTCACCATTGAAGTGAGCCTCGAGATCCTTGATCATTTCCTCGTTAGCACCCTCGTTGCGAGCTGCACCAAGAACGTGCATGGTGGCGAAGTTTGCCTCACCGTCATCAGCGAGTTCGGTGAACTTAGATGCAGGAGCCTTACACAATGGGCACTTCTCAGGTGCTGCCTCGCCCTCATATATGTATCCACATACGGAGCAGATAAACTTTTTCTTCATAATTAGTGTTGTTTTTAAAATGTTATACCTAAAAATTATTAATCAATTCTTATTATTTTTGCTGCAAAGATAATAAATATCACCTTTATATGCAAGCTTTTTCACATTATTTAGCCGAATTATCGTTTCTTTACGGGCACAGTGTCGCCCGAAAGCCTCAAATGTGACTTGATTTGCGGGATTTTGTCGCCTACTGCCTTGATGAGAAGCACTGCCACCTGATTGGCTCCATATATATTATAATGTGTATTGTCCCAACGACCATTTGGAAGCGACGGATGCTCGCCAGGAGCGAATATCATGTGGAGCTTCTTGGATGCCTCGCGACCCAGACCCTGTTCGAGTTCGTGGGTGATGGCATTGGCATCAATGAACACCACGCCCATCTCCTTTGCCACATTGGCGGGCGAAAAGCGATAGTCGCCATGGGTGTCATAGAGGGTGTCGCCCTCAAGGACGTTGTTGCCCGACTTTGCATCGAGATTGCGCAACTTCTCGTCGTCGTCGTTCTTCTGCACTTTTAATGCAAAATTGCGGCGGACAACGGCGTTGAACAATACTGGGATACCACCCTTCTGACGTGTCTCGTTGACAAACTTGCGCAGATTGTCGTCGAAGGTGGAGCCTGGGTCGGTGTGACGCTCAGGCTGGGGTTTCTCGTCGTTATGTCCAAACTGAATGAAGACATAGTCGCCAGGCTTGATCTTGGCGAGCACCTTGTCCCATCTTCCCTCGTTGATGAAACTCTTGGAGGAGCGACCGTTGACGGCGTGGTTGTCAACAATGACATGATTGTCGAAATACTGCTGGAGCACCATGCCCCAACCGCGTTCCTGCTTGCCACCGGTGGTGTCCTTGTTGGCCATGGTGGAGTCGCCAATCATGAACACGGTGAACTCCGGTTCGTGACTGAACGACATCGTCAGCATTATAAGGGCTATAACGCCCAAAAATACTTTTTTCATATCACTCTTCATTTACAACAATTCTCACCATTTCATCGGCATCCACCAGCTTCTGTTCGCCAGTAGTCATGTTCTTGAGAGTGATCTTGCCCTCGGCAATCTCATTCTCGCCGGCAATGGCAACAAACTGAATGGACTTGGCATTGGCATAGCTCATCTGCTTCTTCATCTTGGATGAATCGGGATAGATCTCGGTGCGAATGCCAGCCTCGCGGGCCTTGGCCACGAGAGGCAGACAATAGGCTGTCTCCTTGGCACCGAAATTGACGAAGAGGAGTTGGGTGCTTGTCACTGCCTCCTTGGGATAGAGGTCGAGAGCGTTGAGCACGTCGTAGATACGGTCGGCACCGAAACTGATGCCTACGCCGCTGATGCCAGGCATACCAAAGATGCCAGTGAGGTTGTCGTAGCGTCCACCACCCGTGATACTGCCCATAGGTGTGTCGAGAGCCTTGACCTCGAAGATGGCACCCGTGTAGTAGTTAAGACCACGGGCAAGAGTGAGGTCGAGCTGTATCTCGTTCTTCAATCCCACTGTCTTGAGGGTATCGAGAATAAAGGCTGTCTCCTCCACTCCCTTGAGTCCTGTTTCACTGTCTTTAAGCACCTCGCGTATCACATTGAGCTTCTGGTCGTTATCACCAGATAGTTGGATAATCGGTTGAAGTTTCTCAATGGCAGATTCGCTGATTCCATCGCTACGCAGTTCCTCGTTGACATTGTCAAGACCAATCTTGTCAAGTTTGTCGATTGCAACGGTGATATCCACGATTTTATCGGCTTCGCCTATCACTTCGGCAATGCCCGTGAGAATCTTACGGTTGTTGATCTTGATCTGAACATTGACACCCAAACGGGTGAAGACGGTGTCGATAATCTGCATCAGTTCAACCTCGTTGAGCAGCGAGTCGCTGCCAACAACATCGGCATCACACTGATAGAACTCGCGATAGCGACCACGCTGAGGACGGTCGGCACGCCATACTGGTTGAATCTGATAGCGCTTGAACGGCAACTGGAGTTCGTCGCGGTGCATGACCACATAACGTGCGAAGGGCACGGTGAGGTCGTAGCGCAGTCCTTTCTCGCAGATGCGGGCAGCAAGGTGCAGAGGATTGGCATCCTTGAGTTCGTCGTCGCCGACCTTGCTGAGGAAATCGCCACTGTTGAGCACCTTGAAGAGCAGTTTGTCGCCCTCCTCGCCATACTTGCCCATCAATGTCTGAAGGGTTTCCATGGCAGGAGTCTCTATCTGCTGAAAACCATAGAGCGCATATACAGAGCGTATGGTGTCGAAGATATAGTTACGCTTAGCCATCTCCTCGGGAGAGAAGTCGCGCGTACCCTTTGGAATATTCGGTTTCTGTGCCATAGCCTTATTTCCTCTCTATTGTCTGTGCACGGTCGGGACCGATTGAGATGATGCAGATAGGAGTCTCGAGTTCTGCCTCAAGGAACTTGATATAGTCGTTGAATTCCTTCGGGAACTGGTCCTCGCTTGTGAACTGTGTCATATCCGTCTTCCAACCTGGCAGCTCCTTATATACAGGTTCAATTCCTTCTTCAATATTATACGGGAAGTAGTTGATTTCCTTACCGTTCTGCTTGTAGGCAACACATGCCTTGATGGTGTCGAAACCATCGAGGACATCGCTCTTCATCATGATGAGCTTGGTGACTCCGTTAACCATAATCGAATAGCGGAGAGCTACAAGGTCAATCCAACCACAGCGACGCTCACGACCCGTGACAGCACCATATTCATGTCCAAGTTGGCGGATAGTGTCGCCTGTGGCATCAAAGAGTTCTGTGGGGAACGGACCTGCACCAACACGAGTGCAGTAAGCCTTCATGATACCATATACCTCGCCAATGCGGTTAGGACCAATGCCCAGACCGGTGCATGCTCCTGCGCAGATGGTGTTGGAAGAGGTGACGAACGGATAGCTTCCGAAATCAACATCGAGCATTGTGCCCTGTGCACCCTCGCAGAGGATAGACTTGCCCTCGCGCAGGAGTCCGTTGATCTCATGTTCGGAATCCACGATATGGAATGAGCGGAGATATTCGATACCCTCCATCCATTTCTTCTCAACCTCGGTGATGTCGTAGTCAAAGTTCATCGACTTGAGGATAGCCTCGTGGCGAGCCTTGCACTGGGCATACTTCTCCTGGAAGTTCTCGAAGATATCACCAACACGCAAACCGTTGCGCGATACCTTGTCAGTGTATGTAGGACCAATACCCTTTCCCGTTGTACCTACCTTGCTCTTACCCTTGGCTGCCTCGTAGGCAGCATCGAGCACACGATGGGTTGGCATGATGAGGTGAGCCTTGCGCGAGATGTGAAGGCGTGAACGCAATTCATGACCACTTGCCTCCAATGCCTTTGCCTCGTCCATAAAAAGGTCGGGAGCAAGAACGACACCATTGCCGATGATATTAACCTTGCCACCCTGGAAAATACCAGAGGGAATGCTGCGCAGAACATATTTCTGACCTTCGAATTCCAATGTGTGACCTGCATTTGGGCCACCTTGGAAACGTGCAACCACATCATAACGCGGGGTCAACACATCGACCACTTTTCCTTTTCCTTCATCGCCCCACTGCAAACCGAGCAGGACGTCAACTTTACCTTTGTTCATTTCTCTGTATTTTTTTATTTCGTTTCTTTTCTGTTTTCTTTTGGCGAGTCAATTGGGCTTGACACTTACTGCATACACCATAGATATACATGGCGAATGCCTCGGGGCGGAAACGCTTTAACTTCACCTGCATAAACTTGTTT
>JBJEAY010000605.1:0-7490 GCA_051869575.1 Prevotella sp.
GCATCAATGTATGAGACACTTCCACGATAATGATAAGAGCAACATTTATTACAGTAGAACTGTTCCGGATTCTTTATATTGAACATGTTGCTTGCGATAATAGGGAAAAGGGTGTTTGTCTTATGCATTACTACTCCGCACGAAAGCTCAGACATAAAATAATCATAACTACCACTTTTATCTGGAAGAACGACTGCCAATAGAGCATTGCTATGACTTGTTCTATCTGAGCGAGTTTTCTCTTTAAGGGAAAACGAAACTTCCCATGGAATCCATTGAGATTTCTCACTGCGAGAAGGATCTTTCATCTCTGGAGAAATCATAACAATTGTAGTACTACTATCATAGATGCGACCTTTCAACTTTTCCCAAATTGAATCCTCAGAAAGATAACTTAAATCTTCATTGTTTGACTCTCCTTTATAAATGTGGTCTGTCTTATCAAAATAAGACTCTAATAGATTAACATAATCTCTTACAGTTGTTGTTTCCCACCGTTGTTTATTTGGCAGTTGCTGCACATTTGAATCAGCAAATTTATATGAAACAAAAATTTTCTTTCCCATTTTGTCATAATTTATTCATTATAGTATTCTGACAACTCAAGTTCTGTAGTTACTTGCGACACCACGAAGATATACATTGCCACGACGATATGTGTGGCTCCGATAAGGTCTTGTTCGGTTGTCGTATTCGCTTCGTGAGCCTCCAAGTTGCGCCATGCTCGCAGGTTTTCAAGGTGACTGTTGAACTGCTGATAAACAGGAGCCGGGTTGTTACGCAAACCTCGCAAGCAACGGAACGCATAAATGGCATTTACAAATGTTGCCATCTTACCGTCTTCGCCCTCTATTTCATTGCCGTTAATGAGATAATAGAGTTTCTTCAAGAACGGCTCGTAATCGCAGACGAGTGTAGTGAAGTGGCGACGGCGGTCGATAAGTCTCAGGTTCTCGGCTCGATATACCTGATTAAGCGAGTCCATTACTATTTCGTTGATGCCGTCGAGCGACGAAATAGATGGAGCTTGAATCACTTTCAGCAGCGTGCTGATAACTTCGCTGAGCGGTCGAATGTAAGATTTCAGTCCGTCGAAAGTCGATTCCATCCTATGTGAAATGGCATCGTGTAATGCGTCTATGTCGAGCGACAAATTGCGGTCGATTTGTGTGTTGCGAGTGAGCAAATCGGCAACACCTCTCACAAATTCGTTGCCAAACGAGGTGTTTCCACTGACTTCGTTGAGCAGGCTGAAGAATTTGTCAATCTGTCCGCCTGCCTTCTCCATAATCTTGTCAATGATAAGTTTGGAAAGCACGTCGGGACTATTCCCTGCGCGGAACGCTGTCAGCAAATCAGTATCCACTTGGAGTTCATCGACAATGGTGCGGATAATTTTGTCGTTGCTGTCGAGGAAGCCTTCCCATGGTTCATTTACGATGTTCAGAAGTTCTTGCAGGTTCTTCTTCTCGTCCTCTTTTGGTTTGTTGATGTCACCGATGCGCGAACTAACAAGCATACCTGTGGTGTCTTCAAGTTGAAGCATACCCTCATAACTCATCTGCAAACGGAATTTGTCAAGGTCCACCTTGTCAAGTATTTCCATTGGTAATGTTTCCTTGGTGTATGGCAACTGCTTATAAAGCACCTTGTAGAATACATAATGGCGTTCAAGGTCGGGGTCGATAAACTTCATCAACTGTGCCATAAAACCATAACTGCGTATATACCTGTTGATGAGTTTGCGATATTTGTCCTTATCATCATCGTTCATGGGCACTACTCGCTCGTCAACGATACCTTTAACAATGCTCGGGACACTTTCGGCTGTAGCTTTATTGAGAAGCAGTCGCACCACATTCTCCTCTTCAGCTGCGTTATATACCTTATATTGCTCAATCTCGGCAATGAATGAATACAGGCGTTGCACGTCAACTTCGCCCTGCAGCGTAGTTTCCTTGTAGTATTTCTGAAATGCCGAAAGCACATCGTCGGCTTTATTGCGGAAGTCGAGCACCATAGTGTCTTCCTTTCCCGGATAACAGCGGTTAAGGCGGCTGAGCGTCTGTATGCACTGAATGCCGCCGAGCATCTTATCCACATACATGGTGTGGAGCAATGGTTGGTCGAAACCGGTCTGGAATTTGTCGGCAACTATCAGCAGTCGGTATTCGTCTTCATTGAAGATGTCACGAATGCGGTTGTCCTTTATGCCGTAGCCGTTGAGCTTGTCTTCGGTATAAGAATAGCCGTCAAGTTCCACAGTCCCGGAGAATGCCACAAGGGTTTTGATTGCCTTGTTGTAGTCTTCTTCAAGTATTTTGTCGATAATCTGCTTATATCGGACTGCCGAAGCACGTGAGTCGCACACCATCATTGCCTTAGCACGTCCACCGATTTTGTGTATTGAGGTGCTGAAGAAGTGTGCAAGCACTACGCGAGCCTTTTTCTCCATATTATATGGGTCTTTGTTCAAGGCTTGCAATATCAGTCGCACAGCTTTGCGTTCCTCATATTCTTTCGACTTTTCTTCTTCCGATAAACCCGATTTTTCGGCATAGGCATACATTGTGTCGAAGGTGGTATAGTTCTGGAGCACATCGAGAATGAATTTTTCCTCGATGGCTTGTTTCATTGTGTAGTAGTCGTGTGCTTCGTATCCGTCGGCAGTTTTTTTGCCGAAAAGTGCGTATGTCTTATCTTTCGGGGTGGCAGTGAAGGCAAAATAGCTGATATGCGCCATTTCCTGGCGCATGGCTTGCAGAAATGCGAGCATTGAGTCCATTTCGCTGTCGTAGTCTTCAGCACCAAACTCTTGTGCATATTTTCTGAGTTCCTCGTCTGTTGAAAGTGCATTTACAAGGTCTTTGGCACTTTCGTTGCCGATTGCCGTGTGTGCCTCGTCAACGATGATGGCATAGCGGCGTTGCTTCTCTCGTTTGAGTTTGTCGAGAGCATAACCGAATTTTTGGATTGTGCTCACAATGATGCGGTTGCCGTCGTTGAGTGCATCGGCAAGGTTCTTAGAGCCGCGGCGAATGTCTTTCACTGTGCCGGCTTCTGTCTCGAAGTTGTTCACGTCTTCTGCCATATTGGCGTTGAGCACTATTCGGTCGGTCACCATAATGATGCTGTCGAATATGGGGCGGTGTTGCTCGTCGGTCATGTTGGCGAGTTGGTGAGCAAGCCAAGCCATTGATTTGGTCTTGCCGCTGCCTGCCGAGTGTTCGATGAGGTAGTTATGTCCGGCACCGTCGGTACGTACCCATTGGCAAAGGTTCCGCACAGCTCGCAGTTGGTGGAAGCGTGGGAACACCGTCACACTCTTGCCATTCTCTTTGTATTGCTTGATGAAATGCTGAAGGATATTCAACAAGCTGTCGGCTTGCCAAATCTCTTTCCACATATAGCAAGTGGCATAGTCGTCTTCCTCGAGCGGGTTGCGGCTATCGCGGTTGAATGGCAGGAAACGTGTTGCCTCGCCACGCAGCATTGTGGTCATAAAGCAATAGTTATTGTCCAAGGCGAAGTGCACCAAGCAGCTGCGCAGCATGCGGTTCTGCGGAGCACGGTCGTGTTGATACTGATAGATGGCATTTACGTAGGTTTGTCCTGTCTGCTCGTTCTTCAGCTCTACGGTGATAATGGGTAGCCCGTTTATCAATATCACGAGGTCGAGTTCGCACTTGTTGTCGGGCGGTAATTGGCTATAACGCATCTGTCGCACCACTGCGAAGCGGTTTTGCAAGTATAGTTGCTGAAACTCGCTTTCGGGGTCGTCGTATTCGGGCTTATATTGAACAAGTTTCAACTTGATGCCTTGTATGTTCAATCCTTTGTTGAGCAGGTGCGACATGCCGAAGCCTTGGTTGAGTTTGTTGTTATACTCTTTCACCACTGCCTCGAAAGCGGCATCGGCTGTGCGGAAGCGTTGCACAAGGCGACTCCATTTGTCGCTTTGCGCTTCAACGAAGCGGCGAAGCATTGTGCGGTCGCAAAGATTTTCGATGTCGAAATCGGCTGCTGTGCGCTGCTCGTAGAGTGGACTGCCGGCGAGATAGTCGGCTATATGCTGTTCAAAAAATGTTTCGTTCAGAACGCTCATGATATGATGGTTTTATTTGTTGTTAATAATCCAGTTGCCTGATTTGTTGCTGCCTTGGCGGCTTATTATGCCTTTGTCGCGCAGCGATGCAAAGAGCCTTTCGGCTTGTCGCTTGGTGAGGTTCAGTGCCTCGGCGGCTTGTGCGGCTGTGGTGCGAGAGTTGCCGGCTATAAGTGCCAACAATCGTCGCTCGGCGTCGGTTATACCGACATTTATACCGACATTTATACCGACATCGCCGCCTTCTATTTTGTCACCTTGATGCGTTTTCAGTGTGGCAAGTATTTCGCCAAGCATAAAGTCGATGAACGGCCCCGATTGGGCTTGCGCATTGCTTTGAGCAATGGCTTCGTAGTAGGCTTGCTGATTGGCATGCACCATATTCTCCACCGGCAGATGCTCAAAGAGCGGGTGCAGCTTGCCAAGGATGAGTGATTGCCATAGGCGGCCGGTGCGTCCGTTGCCGTCGCTGAACGGGTGTATAAACTCAAACTCATAGTGGAATACGCAGGAGCGAATAAGCAGATGGTCGGTTGATGCGGCAAGCCATGCAAAGAGGTCGCTGACAAGTTGTGGAACTCGGTCGGCAGGCGGTGCCATGTGTACCAGTCCGGCTTCAGAAAACACGCCAACACCGCCACGGCGGAAATGCCCGGCATCGTCGGTGAGTCCCTCCATCATTGTGCCGTGGGCTCGGAGCAAGTCATCGACGCTGAACGGATTGAGCGTGCCATAGAGGTCGTAGGTGCGAATGGCGTTTTTCACCTCTTGAATCTCACGCAATGGGGCTACCACGTTTTTGCCGTTGATGATGTCGCTCACTTGTCCTTCACTCAGGTTGTTACCCTCAATGGCAAGCGATGAGTGGATGGTGCGTATGCGGTTGGCTTTGCGAAGCAGCAAACCCTCGTTTTCAAGGCGAATGGCATAGCGCTCAATCTGTGCCGAAATCTCGGCTATCAGATTGATGGCTCGCGAACTTATATTGAATGGAGGTGTGTACATAATTAGCATTTTTTATATAATGATTTTAACCTGGTTTTTATCCGAATTTATATCCGAAATACATAAGATCTTTTCTCGCTAAAGCATTGTTAATCAACCATAAATAAGCATCTATATATTTTTGGTACAGCTAAATTATAACCGAATTTTGCTCAAATTATAACCGAATTATGTAATCAAAGATTGAATAACGATTCACCCTTATCGGTAATAAACCAGTGACGACCGATTACATCCAAAAGTAAATCTTGATTCATCTTTTTTAGGATTCTTGTGAGATATCTCTTTTGGCTATTATGCTCTTTTGACATTGGCAAGCTATGTTCCACAGCTTCAAATAATTCGTTTAGTTTGAATCCCTCTTTCCCCGTATTATGTGCAAACTGAAGAATTAGCTTTTTTAATAGCTCAAACTCAAGTCCTTGGCTACGTGTATAATGTGCTACCTGATGAGTGATGCGAGCCACACCAAGTGAAATTGATAAATTTGATACTCTTCCCTCTATTAGTTTACGCTCTTTCAGATGCTTAATAACAGAAGTTGGAAGTGTTCGGTGCTTTTGAATAGCATCAAGCCACAGACATTCGTTAAGCGACAATTTATTCCCGCTCTTTAGAAGTTGCGAATATTTTTCATCAATCATCTTGCCATAGATAGTAACGCCCACAGTTCTTTTCTCAACATTGATATCATAATCTGGCATTGGGAAATAACGCTCGCGCTGGAGTGTGAAGATTTTCTTTATGCCACGCCCTACAATATCAATCATATTGAAATGGACCATTCCGTCGCAAAGACATTTGTTGCGGTAGTGAAGCATTGGTCCTTTGTGATTGATTGCTGCTTCTATATTTCCAGGCTCAAAATCGCCTCCATTACAATAATATAAATAGTCAGGTCCTTCAACAAAAATGATTCGCTGACACATAGTGTAGTCTTGATGTGCAATAGCGTTATGCAATGCTTCACGAATCGTATAGTCATCATATTGTTTCATTGTTTCAGGAAAGAGTGTCCCTCCTGGTAGCTCTCGCATCGTAGTGTTTCTTATTTTGGCTAGTACTTTATCCACTGTAAGTAGGAATGGGATGGTGAAATGCTCATAATCCTCCACTATCTCGTCAGCATTCTGAAGAGTCCATGTAATTTGGGCGACAGCTGGATGAAGAAGGCTGATTGACTGCGGTTTCCCCAACAATAAAATGGCCGCTCGTGTCAATTTCCCATCTCGCATCATCTGGCTATTGCTCAAAAAGTCTTCGGGAGACCAACCATCAACTTCATCAGCACTGATTTTTGAGGCATGAACCTTTTTATACATTATTTTCGCAGTGGCTATAGCAAGTTCGTCTAAATCAGCTATAGTTGCTTTATCAATCAATTGGGCTGACCAATCTGGCAAAGGTGATTGGTGCCGTATCTCATCGCGTTTTGCTTGATTCAATGGTTTTAAACTTTCGCCATCACGTGAATATGCTATGCCTTTCCAATGCATAACTATATTGCGTGGTGACGCCGGTATTTTGAACATTAGTATGCGCTTGCCTTCTATGGTTAGTGGAACAATGTCACGGAAAATCAAGTTGTCGGTTGTGTGTTGCGACATATCTTGTTTGAGACGGTTTAATGATTCTTCGCTGTCTTTAAAATCCGTGCCTATGATGTTATGGGACTTGTTATCTATTCCAAAAACCATCCAAGCAAAGTCATATTCACGCAAATTAGCCTCATTACTGAGAGCGGAAAAATATCTGCCCAAATCTTCAATAGAGAATCCATTTTGTGCCTTTTTAAATTCTACAATCTCATTTTCGGAATGAGAAAGTAGATGCGTCAAGATGTCTCGATAATTATCCATATGATTGATTTAAATTCGTTTAGCAGACTTTTATTTTGCCGGCTACGGCTTCGGTGATGACCGATTGCTTCAACTCCTTGAGCAACTCGATTTCTCGCTTTGCCTTGGCAATTGAGGCATCTATCGGCTTGATTTTACTCTCAATATATTTCACAATCTCTTCTTGCTCAGTGAGCGGTGGAACTAATACCTGTTGATGACCTAACATTGTACGACTTATTCTATGCATAGTTGCACCGCGAGCAATTAGATTTGCATGTTCCGTGAACTTGTTACTATTGAGATAATATACAATAAATTTCTTATTGTATTTATCTGTGTCCGGCCTGAAAATTACATTATCAACAGATGTGACAATACGATTACCCAAATCTGGTATAATGCAACAACGACCTATAGGTTCATTTAACCTCGAAATAAGTATATCACCTTCAAATACTTCGGTACAACCTAATGCCGCAAATGTTTTTTCAGAGATGTAACCACTCCCTTGTTCTTTATATGTTAAAGCTCCGATATTT
>JBJEAY010000606.1:0-7382 GCA_051869575.1 Prevotella sp.
CGAATATCCCGAAACTGAGATAGATGAATACGTATCCTATACATACGCAATACAGGCAACCCGTCAGTTGACCTATAACCTTTGGCAAGAAGGTGTGGGATATGGTGAGTGCTCTATCGAAGAGGTAGGTACAGGCTTTGCCGACGAGATCAAGGACATTAAGAACCGCGGTCGCTTCAAATTATCCAATGCCGACCTCACCCTTGAGAAGGCAATCATCGAAAACAGTAATTCAGGAAAGTGGAAGCCATTCAACATAACATGGGAGACACGCACCCAGCAGGATGCCGGATTGGTGCAGGGCCAGTTTGAGAAGAAACAGTGGTTGGCACAGTTCACCAAACTCTGCGACGGCTATTTCAACGATCAGTTCCGTGCCCATGGTGTCAAGAAGTTCTTCGAGATACAGCGTCAGGAGATAAAGTCCTACGCCCGTCATATCCGTCGCCACATCGAGGGAATCCTCTTCGAGGAGTGGGCTTCGGGCAGTAAGGATAGCAAGAGTATGCTTGAGATTGAAAAGTATGCCCAGCTGCTCCGCACCGACTGTGACGACCGTATCACCGCCTTCAAGCAGCAGATATCCCGTCAGGAGCAGGCTATGGAGAAGTATGGAGCCGACATCACTGCCGCCAACAATGAGTGGAACAATATTGGGTGGATGCGTGATGCCCTCACCAACAAGTCGGCCAAGGTGTTTGCAGCTTTCAAGACCGCCAAATGCGAATATTATGTTGCCGCCACCAAGGTTGAGAGCTATCAGTATGCCATTTCCCTTCTTCAGGAACTCATAATCGAGTTGGGCAATATGATTGAAGGAATCAAGGCTGTGAAAAACGAGATGAACGCCATTCTCGACAATGTGGTGAAGCAGGCTGGTTCGAAGTGCCAGAAGAATGCCGTCACCGACGAGTCGATAATCAAGAAGTACGACCCCGAGAAAGTACAGCAGATAGCCAAGCAATACTCCATCAACCACGACTATCAGAGCAGCAATGCCGCTGAGATTCGCAAGCGCATGATCGACGGACTTGGCGAGGAGGGCGAGCGCACATTTGCCAATCTTTTCTCTTGCATAGATGTGGATACAGCCACTGATATTATTATCGACGTGTGTGTGAAGAACGCCCGTGCAGCTATGGAGGACACAGCAAAGAACGACCCGCTGATGCGTATGGTGGGAGTGAATATCCTCGACAAACTGAAGGTAGAACTCAACACCGACGAGAAGATTGAGGCTTTCGTCAAGCAGTGTGTCAACTATGCAAGCTCTTATGTGCAGTTCAATCCCTCGGAGTCGTCGAAGGTGATTGCAGGCAATGAGGGCAAGATGATGTCTATGGTGCAGATAGCCCTTCCAAAGGCAGAGAGCGACAGTACCAAGGGATTCCGCAACAAACTGCTTGAATCATTCCGCGAGAATGTCACTGGATTCAATCCCAACGATGATGTATCAGAGAACTTCAAGCCCAATCAGATTGTTGTGGTGTGTGCCAATGCCGGATTCCCGCTCCGCTATCTTGAGAACATGAAGGTGCTGAAGGAGAAATACGATCGTTTGCTTGCTGCTCCGCAGAAAGACCTCAATCGTATGGTGCTTCACACCGAGTCGTTCAAGACACCATTGCCATCCCTCTTCGAACTTGAGTCTAAGGAGTTGCTTGAGTCGGTTAAGAAGCCACTTATGCTTGCCTTTGCCCTCAAGATTATCCAGCCGCAGAGCGACCCGACAACAGGTGAGAAGTTCTTCGCCATCAAGCAGGCCGACGAGGTGTTTGGCGACCAGTGGGTGAAGTTGGGCAAAAACTTTGCCTCTTGTCTTGATGTTCTCTCTCACGACTTTAAGAAGTTCAAGGCTCTTGAGGCCGACGTTGAGCGCGAGATGAAGATACAGGCTCGCAGCAACGACCAGAAGGCTGAGGTGCGCAAGGCTCTCGGTGCTGTAGTTCAGCAGATAATCCTCCCCACCATGTGCGAGGGCAACCAGTTTAGCCCTGTATATGAGGAGTATAAGAAGAAGGCAATGGAAATTATTGCAAATGAATTAAAGGAATTATAATATTACGAATGAATTAAAAGAAAAATAAGAATATGGCAAAGAAAAAAGGAATATGTCGCAACGAAGAGTGCGAGATGTGCGACCCTTCCATCATTCAGGAAGCGGACGAGTTTAATTTTGTATGTGAGAAATGCGGTCAGGAACTGTTTCCCGTAGGAGGCGGTACTACTGGACCAGGTACTGGTGGCGGATGGAAAAAATGGGTCATCATCGGTGCTGCGGTAGTAGTGCTTGGTGGAGGCGGTGCTTTCTTCGCCCTTAGCGGTGGCGATGAGGCTCCCAAGAAAGAGGCAAAGACTACCATGCCCAAACCACCAGTGCAGAAGCCTGGTTCAGAAAAACCGAATAATCCGGAACCTCTAGCACCCACACCAGAGGGTGGAAAAGAGGCATCCGGTCAAGAAACTAAGCCTGCCACTCCTCAGCCCACAACGCCAACATCCATTGCTCCAAAACCAGTGAAGAATGGCTCAGGCTCGGTCAACCTTGGCTATGGCAAGTATGTGGGCGACCTCAAGGATGGCAAGCCCCACGGACATGGCACGATCACCTATACGAAGTCGCATCAGATAGTAAGTTCCAAGGACTTCGTTGCCAATCCCGGCGACAAGTTCGAAGGCGAGTTCCGCGACGGTCGTATCTCTGGAGGTATTGGATATTGGTATCATGACGGTGATATAACAGCTATCAAACCATGATAAGATCTTGGCTCTCGATTTTAGCCTTGGTGGTGGCGGCAGCCTCGTGCTCCGCTGCCACCTTTAAAACCCGCAGGTTGCAGCAGATAGCTTCGGCTGTGGGGGTGGAAAGCATGAGGATAGGGAAGAGCTGTGACACTCTTTTGGCATATCGGGGGCGTGACCTTAGGGTTAAGAGCGACATTACGGGCAATGTGAGCCATATAGGATATGCCCTTTTCTCAGAGTTGGACAACGAACAGATCAAGTCGGCTGCCATGCGTGATTTCGTTGAGCGTTATACTCTCGAACTCGAACTCTCGCTCGACGGTCGAAGTGCCGAGGAACGTATGGACATTGACAAGGTGCACATCTCGCGAGGCACATGGCAGATGTTGCGTCGCATTCCTACAGGTCGCCTCGTCGATGTCGAAGAGATAAATAGGCGTATGTATCGTATCACATGGAAGATTGACGACAAGGAACTTCGCGTCACCATTCCAGCCGATTGTCAGCTTATTTTAGGAGCCGATGCCCTGGAATTGGAGAGTATTGTCGAGAGGGATGTCAAGAATATGCCCGCCGACTATATGTCTAATATTCAGTATGACGATGCCAATGTGTCGGCTGCCGAAGGAGTGAAGATAGTGGAGCGAGGGCATTACCTCAACGAACTAATACGCGCTGACTTGTATTTTGTGGACAAAGACGGAGATGTGCAACTTTATTGCGACAAGCGCAACCCCTCGCGCTCTATCAGCAATATAATGCTCACCGGACAGTTTGCAAAACCGATACCGATGAAGCTCACCATCAATAAATATGGATATAAGAGCAGTAAACTCAATACCACGCTCCAACAGTTCATTGCATATTGTGTAGAAGAAGGATGCACATTGTATTTCGGTATCAAGACAATTGGCGACGACCATATCACGGGCACTCTTTTCGCTCGCAACGACGCCTTGGGATACAACCATGTCATGTCGGTGGTATTCCCTACAAGCATTATCGATGGCGGCAATGCCATCGTAGAATCCACACTCTATGCATACATCCCATTGCACAACGTAACCGAAAAATTTTTTAAATAAAAAAACATGAAAATACAATCTATTATTGCCATTGCTCTTTTGTTGACGCAAGGAATGGCGGCTCAGAACACCGCCGATATAAAGAAGGAAATCAACATGGTGAAGCGCAGCAACTCGTATATCTATGCCGAGGCAACAGCCCCCACTGTCGAGGAGGCAAAGGCAGTGGCAGAGGAAATCCTGTATGCTGAAGTCAATGAGTGGGCAGCCACCAAGCGCAAGTTTCAGACAAAGGGCAACTTTGTAGTCAACAACAAGAGCGACCTGTGGACATCCTATAGTCTTCCTCGTGGCAATATGTTCCGCAGTTTTATATATGTCAAGAAGAGCGACATAATCTCTGTTGATGACTCTGAGGTGATCGGAGGCCTATCCAAAGGAGTGGTAAAGTTGAATCCGTCAAAGGCTACGCCCTCATTCCCCGATGCAGTGCTTCAAGTGTATCATTGCACCAAATATTCAGAATTGGTCGAAACCATGACTCGACTCAAAAACAGTGGAATGATAACCCATTATGCCCGATATGCCTCACTCACCAAGCCCGAGATGTATTATCTTGCGATATACGACCGCCGTGGCACCATCCTTTCTGTATTGACCAACGGCAATCCCCGTCTCAATGTCGAGACAGGCAAGGAAGACGGAGTGCTTAATTACAAGGGATGTGGTGCCATCGGATTCATGCTGTCGGACTCGGCAGAATAACAAAGAATATTTATGCATAATAAAATATAAGGTATGAAAAGAACAAGAAGAATACTATTCCAGGCAGTATTTGCCTTACTCTTTGTCACTATGCCGGCACATGCCGTTGATGTGACCCTCACCGTTGACGAGCATGTCAATCGACCATCAGCATTGGCTGCTGCACAGTCGAATTTGGCAGCAGTGCTCACCGAAATCAATCGTGCGCAAAAGGCCAAGGAGCCAGTGTCGGTGAAGAATCTGCGTATGGACGACTTCTCAAAGAAGTCACTTGCCCGTCTGTGGGCAGTCACCCCGTTTTATTGCGACGACGAAGAAGTGGTTGAGCGTTGCTGGGTATTTAAAAATGGCACGATGATGGTGTCGCATATCCCACTCATCATCACTCCAGAGGACGAGAACTTTGGTCTTGGCACCTATCAGGAGGCTGTGGTGGAGTTTGATGCCAAAGGTCAGCTCACCGATTTCCGATTTGCGCTTGACGCACAGACAGCCGAGAGCATGGAGCGTTGCGGCACTGTGGTTGACAAGGAGAAGCAGATGATTATACTGCAATATGTGGAGCGTTTCCGCACAGCATACAATCAGAAGGACCTGCCTACAATCGAGAAGATGTTCAGCGATGATGCCCTCATCATCACCGGACGCGTTGTTATGGCAAAGCCCCAGGGCGACCAGGGAGCTCAGTTTAAGGTGGAGTATAACAAGCAGAACAAGCAGCAGTATATCTCCAACCTGCGTCGTGCCTTTCTGCGCAACAAGTGGATAGACGTTAAGTTCACCCAAATAGGAGAGAATGGCGAGGACGGCGGTTGTGCCGGAATCACTCAGTCAACCAAGGACAAGACCAAGTATGGCGTGCGCCTGCATCAGTCGTGGAAGTCGAGCAACTATAGCGACGAGGGCTATCTCTTCCTGCTATGGGAATTTCCCGAGGACGGCAGCGACCCCATCATCCATGTACGCACATGGCAACCCGAGATGGTGGGCGGAACAAAGCAGAAACCCGACGACAATATCTCTACTCTCGGTGGTTTCGACTTGTAGTCATAAGTTAAAAAAATAATGATATGAAGAAGCTGTTATCGATATTATTCTTGTTGGTAGCCTCGATAGCGTCGATGTCTGCGCAGTCGTATATATCCTATTCACGAGTAGAGAATGAGGACATGATTGCCGATCTCAACGGAGCCGGTGGTGTACTTGTGCTTTCCAAGCGTGGCGACCTTGTGTTCTCAGTTGACAATGCCTCGCATCCTGTCATCACTCCCAAAGGCAAGCGCGACGACGGTCTATATGTATATGAGATTGTAGTGGCTAAGGAAGACAACCCTACACCCAAGATCGAGGTGAGCAAGCGAGGCGATGTCGATCGTGTCTCGTTTGCCGTCACCACCCGCAAAGACTTCTTCCTCGCCTTTATGGTGGCTGAGGTGTCCAAACCTATCCGTTTTGAGGACCACAAACAGGCCAACGACATCATTGCCAACGACAAGATGGCAGCCGTGGAGATTACCTCAGCCATTGCCGACCTTGTAGTGGAATGTCCCAAGGAACTTGATGCTAAGATTACCACCAAGACCAAGGAAGCCGGAGTGAGGGAGACTGAGATTGTCATTCCGCTTGCCAACTACCACCGCTATCGTGATGCCGTCGATCGGCTGTCAAAGGAAGTCGAGCTTATGACCGACGAGGTGGAAAAAGCGGCATCCGAGGGAAAACTCGATGACTCCCAAATACAGGCACGCTTTGTTGAGATTGACAAGAAGGAAGCCGAAAAGGCTGAGGCTGAGAAGAAGCTTGAGGCAGTGTCGAAGATAGCAATATATGCCGAAGGCACCAACCGCCTGTATATCGATGTCAGCCAGCTCACTCCCCGCCAGAAGTTGGTGTATGGCGTGTTGCTCCGCACGGTTGTCGTCAAGGAGCATGTCAGCGAGTGCAGCGGATTCCTCGAGGAGGGCGGCCGTCTCTTCGGCTTGCGCCAGTATAAGGGAGCGCGTGAGGCCTTTGCCAAAGCTCTTTCCGCCAAGGATGCGCCTTCCGACATGCTTTCATCCATCAAGAGCAACATCTCACAGTGTGACTCTTGCATACTCTATGACCGCTATTCAAAGGGCGCATTGGCACGACTCAAGGAGATGAAGGATAATGGAACCGGCAGTCAGGCCGACCTTGTCAAGTTTGCTTCGGCAGCTTCTGAGTTCATATCCCAACTTAATCGATATAATCCATGTGAATTCTACTCGTCACGCATTGACAAACTCAATAAGATGATCGAGGACCTTCCGCTCGACATCCGCTTCACCATTGCGCGATGGGTGAACGACGCATCGGGATTCTTTGAGAATGGAACGTTGGGCAATATCGAGCTATGGGGCGTATATTCCACAGATATACCCAAGGCGCGCGATTATGATAAGGACAAGAATTTCCTGAAACTCGTGAGCAGCGACACCGCCAAGTATCGCCGTCTTGGTGAGACAGCACTCGACGGCACCCTTGTGCTCCATCTGCTGCGCAAGGATTTGCCTTCGGGCATATTGTTCCGTCCAGTGGGATATGGCAAGCATATTAAGATAAAGTATCTCAATATGCATGAGATAATGATGCAGTCGAAGGAGGAATACGACATGCGTCAGTTCAGAATGAAAATGTATTATATCAACAACTAAAACTTTTATAAAATGAAAAAAAGCATTATTCTTTCAGCATTTGTGCTTGTCCTGGCTTCATTTTCCATGACGTCATTTGCACAGACCGACACGGCACAGGTGGTCAAGGATTCGGCCAAGGTTGATCTCAACAAGGTACCCGTTTATCATGCCGAGAAGATTGTCAAGCTCG
>JBJEAY010000607.1:0-7150 GCA_051869575.1 Prevotella sp.
AGGAAATCTACGTTCTCCTTACGTGTTTCACGTACATAAGAACCGAAACGCTTGTAGTTGGCAGTACCAGTAAGCTGGATAAGTCCACGTCCTTTATACTTCTGACCATCACCGTCTGCTGCAGGCGTATTACCAAGCGCAACTGCAAGTCGTCCCGTATCGTAAGCCTTTCCGCTTGCGATCTCCGTGTTATATCTAAGTTCCCCACTCTCATGCGCTATCTGCGCCAGGAAATGGGCGCACCGAAGCTGGCTGTTGATACCAAACTCCGGCATAAACTCGTTCAAGTACGGCAGATACTTGTCGATGTTAGATGATAAGGCATTGGGCATTATCCTTTTCAGTTGTTCTCCTGTCATAGTGATGGTAATTTACGGGGTTGTTACTTAATTACACTGACCTCACCAGTAACGGCATTAACCGAGACGTAGCCTGTTGAGTTCTGACCGAAGATGTATAGCGGACTATCCGCTTCGGGTCGGAATGGGTTCTTCAGTACCACGATATTGGAGTGAGGTAGTTTGATGTTTGCTTCCTTGACTTTGTCTATTGCCTGTTGCAGGGTGAGCGTTAACGGTAATTTAATTGGCAAGCAATCCATCCATAGAGTGTTCAACGTGGATATTGCCGGGTTTTCTCCGTAGGCTCCTTCCCTTAATACGATAATCACGGAAGGCTTCTTCTTGTAGTCCTGGAAGATAGTCTTGATCTCCTGCACGTTCAGCTCCGTTGCTTCGTCAATGTAACCGTCAAGGACAGCATCGACCTCAAAGAATACGGAACTCTCGTACTTGGTGAGAACGAACTCGTTGTCAACCTTGACTACCTCCTCGAAGTTGTATCCATTTCCGGGAGTCTCGATTTCTGTAATACAAGAGTCGGGAGGTACGGGGACTTTGCCGTTGGTTGACTTCTGGTCACAGCAGACCATTGTTACAAGTGCCATCATCATGAGGCACATGATACCAAAGAATTTCTTCATGTCTTTTTGGATTTTAATTGTTAGAGAATATTGTTAGATGCTAAAAGCCTTCTTGATGTCCTCTACCTTGTCAAGGTTCTCCCATGTGAACTCGTCAGCCTTTGCGATACGTCCGAAGTGTCCGTAGGCAGCAGTTGGCTCGTACTTCACATGCTTGAGGTTGAGGTTGCGGATGATCGCGTAAGGACGGAGGTCAAACTCTGTTGCCACGTATGCAGCAAGTTCCGAGTCAGTGACTGCGGTGTGGTTAGTGCCGTAGGTCTCCACGTTGACGCTCATAGGCTCTGCGATGCCGATGGCATAGGATAACTGGATGAGTATTTTGTCTGCTAATCCGGCAGCAACCATGTTCTTTGCTATATGGCGTGCTGCATAGGCTGCACTGCGGTCCACCTTGGAGGGGTCTTTTCCAGAGAAAGCACCGCCACCATGTGCGCCATATCCTCCGTAGGTATCAACGATAATCTTTCGACCTGTAAGGCCCGTGTCTCCATGCGGACCACCGATGACAAACTTACCTGTAGGATTGACAAGAAGTTTCGTGTTCTCATCAAAGAGAGATACGATACGGTCATCAGAAATAGCATCTTTTACTCTCTGCATGACGAAATACTCTACATCATAGGCAATCCGCTTGTGCATCATTTCGTCAAACTCTTCCTGGCGGTCTTCGTCTTCTGCTTTGAAGAACTCGTCATGCTGGGTACTTACTACGATGGTGTCAATATGGACAGGAACTCCGTTCTCATCGTACTCTACAGTCACCTGGCTCTTGGCGTCTGGGCGTAAGTAGGTCATCTGCTTTCCTTCTTGGCGAATATCTTTCAGCGTAAGCAAGATAAGGTTGGCAATATACAGCGGAAGCGGCATAAAGTCCTCTGTCTCATTTGTGGCATAGCCAAACATCATACCTTGGTCACCTGCGCCCTGGCTCTCCTCATCTTTCCGAACAACACCCCTACGGATGTCGGGACTTTGCGAATGGATAAGGTTAATGATACCGCAGCACTCACCATCAAAAAGATACTCAGGCTTGTCATAGCCAATGCGGGAAATGGTTCTGCGTACAACAGCAGGAATATCAATCACTGCGGTAGAACAAACCTCACCTGCAACAACCACTTGTCCTGTTGTTACAAGAGTTTCGCAGGCTACTTTTGCATTTTCGTCCTTAGACAAATAGGCGTCAAGAATGGCATCAGATATTTGGTCTGCAACCTTATCTGGGTGACCTTCTGATACCGCTTCTGACGTAAAAAGATAGTTGTTTTTCTTCATTTTGGGGATTTTGATGTTTTCAACATTTCAAAGTTACTAACTAAATTCTGCCCATTGTGAGGCACTTTCGATTTTTAAGGTGAACACTTATGTTCAGTAGTGACTCGTCTTTCAGACCTTGGATGATGTTCCACTGTGACCAAAACCGCCGCCTCTGTCTGTGCCGGACAGTTCTTCCACGACTACAAAACTCGGTCTTAGGACACGATAGAAAGTCATCTGTGCTATCCTTGTTCCTGCAAGAATAGAAAACTTGCCTCCGTTGTTCTTGATGATGATACCGATGTTTCCCTTATATCCAGGATCTATCTTTCCATCGATAACATCAGCATCAAACCTTAGCAGTCCGCTCTCGGTAATTCTCCAAGGCAACCAGCCCCATTTAAGGACCCACTTATGCTTGACTCCGAGACCTTCGATGCCTTTTGCAGAAAAACCGCTTCTCGGCTCAATTTTAGCCTCTACATTGGCAGGAAGTTTCAATGATATATTTGTCTGCACGACAACTCTACAACGTGCAGGGATAATGACATTCTCCGGAACGCAAAGGTCATAACCGATTGATTGACGATCTGCTCTTTTGGGATGCTTACATGCTCCGAGCTCTTTCAGTTCGACAATGGGCATCCAGTCGAACGGCTTCTGGATAAACGGCTTTTTCAACTTTCTCTTTTCCATGATGTTTCTTTGTATTTGTTTGTTAGACTTTCCTTGTTGTTCTCTATGTACTTTGACAAATCAGATTCAAGAGACTCCAGATACCTCTGTCTTCTCGCACAATAGCATAATGTATTAAATGACCTTTCCGAGCCGTATTTGCATACGCCTCGACAAAAGGCTACCCGTGCTGCTTTAAGCATTTCTGCTTTCATGTCAGACATCAACTTTATAAAAGTCTGTAACCTTTCTTCTTCACGTTCTTGGTATAACTTATCAAGTTCATCAAGGCGTTCAAGCACTTTGTGGTTATTCTCTTCGACACCATCCTGGTATAAGGACGATATGTCATTAGAGAAATCAACGAATTTCATCAGGGCTTTCTCTTTTCCGATGAATGGAAGCATACCAACAGAATTGAGTTCCTTCAAGAACTTGTCAGTGTGCTCTGCGAACAAATCAATGTATTTTTTCATAAAACGATATTGTTTGTGGCCACAGGGAGGTATGACCTGTGGCCGATGAGTTACTTCTTGTCTTTCCGACAGATGAACCATACAAAAGCACCGACAACCAAAAGATTGCCTGTCACTCCGATTACTACGTTCAAAGTCTCCATCTTTCTTTTCCTTTCTTTTTAAGGGTTAAACAATATACAGGTGACCTAAACAGTAAAAACTTACAGGCAGATACCTATAAGTTTTGATGTCGGTCAAACGCTGTCTGGTTGTCACCTCTTTCTCCTTTTCTTCATCCAAAACATGACAACGTCAATAGTGTAGAGCCATCCAACACATAGACAAAGAACAATCAAACGAGGGTATATCTGGAGGGGTGTATAGTCATCTGTTCGCTTAAACCTCAAAAGCATGATACCTAACGATACCATGCTTCCAATGAAATGTGCCAACAGGACAAATTTCACAATGCTGAATAAAATCATATCATTCACCATTATGATTTAAGCAGTCCTTGTTCTCCTGGTAAACGGCGCACACAAGCCCTACAGAACAGCACAAAAGTGCGGCTTCAAGCAGGAAGCCAACAACGCTAATGCCAATTAAGGTGTGCCCGACAAACATAGACAACACACAAACGAAAATGAACAGTGCGAATATTGCACTGACAATGTCTTCGGAGAAATAGATTTTAGCCAACTTCTTCATTGCTGTTGAATTTTAATGATTATTTATCTTATTTGCTATTGCAAAGGTAGTGAATAGTTATCAAATACGCAAGTTTTCAAGGTATTTATTTTATCAAATCTGCAATTATTTTGTAAAAATGCTGCACGACCCTCACGGGCAGCACAGCATAACAGTTATTCACACTAAAAATTACGCGGACATTAACGCTCCGAGAAAGGCTCCGATAATATCAGCATAAATATCTTTCTTATCAAACAGACCATAGTCTTTCTTGTCATACAGTTCTTTGGCAACGCCTACTGCAATAGCCAAAAGAACAGATGACACGAATCCGGCAATTCTACTGAAAGGGAGAATGTGCATAAGGATAGATGCAACAATCATTGACACGACACAATGAATGTATTTATCAACAGGTATCGTTGAAAGGGAATCAACTAACTTTTCGTATAACTTTCTCATGAGCAATACTTTTTGATGTAATCAATGATGCCTTCCACATGTACCCTTACGATATTCTGACGACCTTCGAATGACAGCATATAAGACACATCTTCCTTATTGTCCATAAAGAAGTTCTCTGTCAATACAGCAGCACACAGGGTATTTTTCAGAATGTAGAAGTTCTCCTCTTTGTCAGGGTCTCCGTCACTGAAGTCCTTTCGGATTGTCATGCCGTTGAAGCTCTTTTGCGCCTGCTCATATAGCATGGTAGCAAGGCGGTCGGATTTGGTCTGTCCTTTACATGTGTATGCCTCCCAGCCTCTCGCTGTCATCCATCCTCCTCTGCCAGCAGCGTTGCAGTGAATAGAGACAAGAAGCACTTTGCCAGTTCCAAGCTTTCGACATATTGAATTGACTCTGCTGACTCTCTCGGACAGTTTGACATCTACTTCTTCCCTTACTATCCGCTCGGCATCATAACCTCTTGTAATAAGCTGACGCTCCACTTCCTGGGCTATTTCACGAGCATATTTGTATTCAAGCAGAAGCCCGTCTGGACTTCTTTTGCCAGCGGTGTTTTCTCCGTGGCCATTGTCAATGAGTATCTTCATAGCTTACTGTTTAATCTTGTTGTAAAAATCGAGTTTGATTTTGGCATAGACGGCTTCCACGTTAGTAAAAGCACGTCCATGATTAGGTTCTTGTTCATAAACCTCCTTCTCGACAATCTCCGCTACCCAATCAACCCATGAAGGATTTGTGTAATAGGTAAGGGTATGACCGGAATAATTGAAATTGTCAAAACGGCTGTTTCGGTCTTCGTGCAAATTACACAACAGAGTACGTATCTTGGCTTGTGTGGCTTCCTTGTCAATAATATGGTTCTCCTCACGTATCTTCTTGATAAGCCTACACACCCGTTCGATTGAAAGGTCAAAGCAGGTGTTAGATATGCTTTTAATCTGCATGAGGGTTGTCGGTCTCATGCCATCCGCAATCTCGTTTAGGACATTGTTCTGCGAACGAGTCTCGTTCAGCAGCTCTTTCATATCCTGGGAGTTATTCTGCAGGATGTTGTTGATGATCGACTTGAACCATTTGAATATCGCTACCATCATCAGAAGACTGATTGACAGATAAGCGGCAGCCATCATAGCCAAGGCACCATAATCCGTAATGCCTTTTGCAGCATTTGTCACTGTTTCCATTTCCATTTTATTTATTTTTGGTGTTATAGTAAATCCATCCGAAAATACGGACGCTGATATAATATATCAATGCTACTACGAACAGCCATGTAGCCTTCATGGGATGGATTGTTTCGCATTTTCTTCTGACAAGTTCAACCATACGACAATACAGTTTGCGGTCAGCATATCTGCGATGACGACTATCTCCGCCTTTTTCATAATCATCATCGTGGCATACGCATGCCGTATAGAACAATTTTGAATACGGCGGCTTGATGAATTTCAGAAGTCCGCTCTCACAACCACATCCATTACTCATCGCATAACAACTTTTCGTAGTCCACACTGTCTTTCTCTTTCCACCCATCCGCGATACAGCCGTTCACCCACTGTATTGCATTTGAATAGAACTCCGTGAAATCATCCATTGTCTCGAACGTATGATACACGGCATTGCCATTCTCGTTCTCGCCAAGCTTGAACGTAACAGGCAACATTGCACCGCTCGATTGAACAGCAAGGTCGTATGCGGCCTTGAAGTTGAACTGGTTCTCCGTACTCAACCATACGGGCTTGCCGTTCCAAACAAACCCGGACAGGATTTTCTCGTCAGTTCGGCTGTTCACCAACTCATCCACATCAGCCTTTAGCTCTGCCCTGTCCGGCTTGTGGTCGTAGTTCTTTCTCCAGTTGTAGTCACCGATTTCTTCGTCATTGCCTAAACCGAAGATTAGCAGCCAATTCTTTTTTCCTATCTGTACGAGCTGGTCTTTCCGCTCCTCCGCTCCTACCTTATAAAAACCGTTTGCCATATTATTATTGCTTTAGGTGAATTTATATTTTGTCTTTCCTTCTCCGAAGTATTCTGCCGCTATAACGGTGGAGAAGGGTATCTCGCCCATGTCCTTAGTCGCGGCAAGAGCCTGTTTCATTTCCTCGCAGTCGGTGAAGAACTTTGCCAGTTCGTTTGTCCTCGTGTCCCGGTACATCACCAGACAACGCTCGCCGTACTTCGTTTTCACGTTATCCTCATAGTCCAGAACCTCGATGCGGACATTGGTCAGTTGGCGAAGCTGAACCGCTCTGTTTGGAAATCTTTTCTTGCCGTCGGCAGGCTTATAGCTGATACCTAATTCTGAAAATTGCTTCATCTTGTCTATCTTCTTTTTTATTCGGTTATATTCACTCGGATAGAGTAGCGCCTTCAACAGGTGGACGCTCTTGCAATGTTTGGCCATCCCCCACAACGAGCCGACTATCTCCATCCTTCTCTTTCTTGATTTTACCTTGCTCAGTTTCCGGGCAAAGTTCTGCTTTACCCTTTTCCTTAGCTTGGTGTGTGACGGATAGATGACATAGCCAAGGAAATCAAGCCCACACTCTGCTGGAAACACACGTTCCGTAGGTTTTATTTCCTGTCCTATCATCCCTATCCGCTCATGCATCATGTC
>JBJEAY010000608.1:0-7138 GCA_051869575.1 Prevotella sp.
ACCCGTAATGAGGGTATCTTCATCGCCGACCCTGTCATGAAACAATGGTTCAATAGCCGCTTCTGTTGGGCATAAGAAATCCTATACAACGCCTTCAACTTATATTAATTTCGTTTCGCCTTCTTGCCAAACTTATAGGTAAGACGCATCATACAGTAGGAGGGGATGACATTGGTGTATGTCTCGGTCATTCCCTGTGCGTTGATGGTGCGGCGAACGTTGGAGAGGTTGCCGAGAATGTCAAGACCGTCGAGCTGAAGGAGGAGAGCGCCCTTCATGAGACGCTTTGTGAGGCGTGCGTTCCACACCAGTTCGTTGGTGTTCATCGATGATGATGAGTATCCGCGTCGCGAATACATGGTCAGGTCAGTGGATAGTTGTATGTTCCACGGCAATTCGAGTTGTGCTGTTGTGCCATAGTCGAAGTCACATACGTCAATGGTCTCGAAGTTGTCTCGGTTGCCCGTAGAGTGTTGCAGGTGAACATCTCCTTTAAGTGAAAGTTCCAGTTTGTCGGACTGTCGCCATGTCAGTTGCATGAGGCCGTCCCAATACGTGGAGCCGACCACTGAGCGCGACACTTCGCTTACCGTCCCGTCCGCTTTGCCGTTTGTTGTACCCACGAGGTCAACACTGTGGTTATAATGGAATGTAGGTTTCAGTTTCAGCCGCAGTTTGTCGGCCTTTACGAGCGGCAAGTCAATTTCCGCACCAAGGTCAAAGTTCCAGTTGCCGTTCACGTTGTCAGGAGTGATTGACATCACCCCTGTTCTTGTGTCATAGATGTATCCCATTGCTATGGCGTTCTCTGTTATTGACAGGTCGCAGAACGAGTTGAACATCGTCTTTTTCCACGTATCGCTATAGTTGAGGCTTATCATATGGTTCTTCGTAGCCTCTAAATTTGGATTTCCGTTCAATATGTTCAGTGGATTGCTGTCGTCGGTCACGTCAATCATGTTGTATAGAGATGCCTCTGTATATGTCATGGCATAATAAAGACGGATATTCTGCCTTGTTCTGTAGTTATTGTGCATTATTGTTATGAAGGGGGTGAGGTGTGTGGCGTTTCGCCTTGCAACCGTATCCACATCTCCCTTTCGCAGGTGAAGGCGGTCGTGGCTCATGGGTGCAGTCAAGTTGAGCCTTATCAGTTGGATGCCGTTGCCGCCCTTGATAGGCCGTGAAAAAGTGTATCCTATGCTCGGCAGGTGGGTGGTGTTTAGGGTGTTTGCCCATTGACTGTTGCCCCTGTCGAGCACTTGTTCCATGATGTCGGCTGAAGGCAGGTTGCCGAGAGGCTCGTCGAAGTTTTCCAGTTGGTGAAGCAGATAGAGCAATCGGCCGGTCTCTTTTGTTGATGCCTTCAACTGATATGACAACGTCAACTGCTGTCTGATAATCTTGTCCTTCACGGTTTGGAATGACATTTCTGCCCTTCCGTTGAAGTCGTTGCTTCGCAAGGAGTTGGCATCATAACGGTTGCGGCGGTCGGTTGTCATGTCCGTATTTTGCGGATAGTCAAGCAGATAGTGGTCGAAATCGTTGCGTTTCTCATCTTTGTAGTAGTCAGATATGAAGAATGAGAAGAAGAACCGGTCGTCGTATGCAGGGGCGAAATACAGTTCCGCGCTTCCTCCAGTACTCAGTTCGTGACCATTGCCACGCTTGTCGCTCAGTGTGCGGTTGATGGCATGGCGACGAAGCAGTGAGCCTGCATTGGGCGACATCAGACTATCCACCCAAGCCTTTCCCCATTGGTCGGCCACATTGCTGTCGAGCGTGGCATTTGCAGTTTGCGAATTATTGTTCCATTTGCGCCACGACAGTTCGGGAGTCAGTCCTCCCCACACTTCCTTCAGTCCCATCACCACAGCATCTGTGCGAAGCCACATCTCGTGCTTGGTGTCGATTCTTGCGTCGTAGCTGCGCGAGCTGTTGTAGTTTCGGCCGAAGGTGCTGCCCGCAGTGAGGAACGTCTCACTGCGCTCACTGCTCTCGTTGCTGCTTTCACTGTAGTTGCCTATTGCTGAGCCGTTGTATCGCACAAGCAGTGAATTGAATGTTTTCTCATATTGTCCTATTATACCGGCATTGTAGGAATCCATCAATCCTGTCTTCTGCGTCAGCGGACTCCAGTCGCCTTGTTGCCCTGGTATGCGGTTGTCGTTTAGGTTGTTGGCATTGGCATATGCAATAATGTTCGAGATGTCGTCAAATCTCATCCACGACGATCGTCCCACCCATCTCTTACTCTTATCCACCGAGAATCCCGTGAGACTCTGATCGCGATTTTTGTGCATGGGCAGACCACCGCCCACTTCCACGTTTGCCATCCATGATGTGGCATAGTCACGCTTCAGTTTGATGTTCATGATCATCTCTCTCTCCATTGTCTCGCCTGCGGCATTACCCTGATATTTCTCAGGCGTACGCTCGTATGTCTGCACGTTCTTCACCATATACGACGGCAGGTTGTCGAGCATCAGTTCACGATTGGAGTCAAAGAAGTTCTTGCCGTTGAGCATGAGCACATCCACTCTCTTGCCGTTCACCTTTATCTCGCCACCCTCCTTGAGTTCCACTCCAGGCAGCTTTTTTATCAGCGCGTCGAGCATTGAGCCTTCGGGCAGTTCAAAGGCATCTGCATTGAATGTAAGTGTATCGCCATCCATATAGAACTTCACCTTGGAAGCCTTCACCACAACCTCGTCGAGGATGACCTCCCTTTCTTTTGGCAATCGTTGCATGGAGATGTTACCCATAGGACGTGCCAACTCATGGCGGCGGAATTTTTTCACCTCAAAAGGCACATAACGCGTTTTGTAACCTTCCGACTCAAATTTCAGAAGGAAACTGCCAATGCGAGGTATATCCACGTCGGCATACATCACTTTCTTACCAGCGAAACTTGTTGACTTCTCTGTAATACCTTTTGCCACCAAACTGCTATCGGCAGCATCGATGACACTTAACGTAAGAGTGTCAAGTCCCTGGCGCGTGAGGTTGTCAATCACGTGCATATAGATATGAAGGCCTCTCTTGTCCTTCTTTTTCTCTTGAGCCTTACCAGCTATGGCAGACAGGAAAATGAGTATGAATAGCAGATGTCTCATTACTTAATTCTTAATACTTAATCTCATACGCCCATTGGGCGTCGGGCTGTGGAGTCTGTTCTCCCTCCGGTCCCCAGGCGTCAACGTTGCGCCAGTGGCGGGTGGGGGCACCCATCACCACGAGGTAGAGACTCTTCAAGGGTCGCTCCTTGGTGGTCTTCAGTGTGGCAGTGCCTTTCGTCGTGGAGCACATCTTGCCGTAGATGGTCTTGCCGTCGGTGTCGATACCCACAAGACCGTAGCGCCATCCCGCAGCCTCGGGATTGAGCGACACATAGCCATCTGCCTTGGCAATGCCACGGAACTGCACCTTGGCAGTCGCTCCTGCCTTGGGCACATCAATCTTGATGACATTAAAACCATAGTTCTCAGGACAGCACTCCGGCTCCACCCTCTGCCATCCAGCTGCCGTTGTTCTCAATTTCGTTGAGAACATCTCCGCATAGGCCCTCGTCTCTCGCCATGCTCTCGGGAAATCCATGTTCACCATACGACGCACATTGCAGAACATCTCGTCGCAGAACTGCGCCTGGGTCATGCCAGTGAGCCGCTTGTAGGTCATCACGGGGTCCTCGCCTCGCTTGCCCTGGCGGAACAGTTCGGCAATAAATGGTTTGCCGTGCTTCTCTCCCCAACATTCGATGACGTAGGGAGAATGGTAGATATTCTCAAGATGCAGGAAAGCCTTGTTGCATGTCTTGGTGAAGGCATCGAAATGATATTTCTCGTCGGTAATCCACTCGGGATTCACCTGCCACAGCATCCACTGAGATGTCATCTCGAAGAAACCGCAGCCTCCCCATGCCTCACCCTCGCCGTCGCAAGTTATCTGCGACTGGAACGAATGGCCGAGTTCGTGGGCGATACAGTTGAGGCGTTTGTCTTGCACACGGTTGGGCGCAAGCCACAGCGCACCAATCTCGCCGTCGTAGTCACCACCGTAGGCAGTGCCTTCGAGCGAGTAGTTGAGCATCACCATCATGCGGTATTTCTCAGCCTTCGAGCCTTTGCGCGTAAACTGCAGTGAGTCGCGGAAGAAGGCATAGTAGCTCTCCAATTTGTCCTTGAGGTTGTCGATATCCACCTTCATCGGTTTGCCGTCGAGCGAGGGCGGACAACTGAGGTCATAACCGAATCCCTTTTGCCACATGATGGCGAAGTTGTCGGTGCAAGTCATACGTGCATAACTCCATGTCGAGGAGTCGCATAGCAGGTTCATCTGCTGCAAGTCCTTGGGAGTGTAAATAAACTTTTGTGCTGAGGCACTGAGCGAACCCAGCGCCAACAGCACAAAAACAAACCTAACTAACATGCTCATTTCAATAAGTCATTTTCAGCGTTATAGTGGCCTTATACTGCTTGCCGCCCTTGGTATATACCAATACGGGCTTTATAGTATAACTCTTGCCTGCCTCGGTCTTGCCGGGGAAGTGGCCGTAGGTGATGACGAAGTTATTCTTGTCATACTCAAACCACAGTGGATCAGAGTCGCCCCATGAACCCTGCGAACCGTCAGCCTTGCAGTAGAAGCCGGCATTGGCTGTATAGGTGTAGTTGATGGTGCCGCTTGGTTCCTGTAATCCGAGCGCAACCTTACCTTCCGCCGGAGTGGCAGTGGTGCCATTGGCGATGTTGATGGTGTTGCTCGACAGGGTAGTGGCATCCATCACGAAGGCCTGTGCCAATTTTCTGATGTCGCCGTTCGACTGCAGGTCGATAGTGCCCTGCATATAATCGCCGAGCGAAGCGTCGCACTTGAGTTCGTAGGTCAGACTAATGTCTGTAGGATCCTGGCTGTCGTCGATGTCGAAGTAGCCCTTAATCGACGTGCCGCTGACCTTAATCTGATAAGGCCACTGGTCGTCGGTGGATTCCTTCTCGTCCCAAGGACATTGGCGGTATTCTGTCGGCGCACCCTGAACCACCACCCAAAGGTGCGATGTGCCTGCGGGAACAGTGAACGAAGCCTGCTGGTCGCCTACCGACGCATAGTTGATGTCGCTATATACGCGAGTGCCATCGCTCTTCAGAGCCACGAAACCGTAAGCCCAGCCTTCCTTGCCTCCACCTCTATTATTATATGTAGAGACAGTGCCTACTACCTTTCCGTCGCCATCCACCTGTTCGCCTGCGTCGCCATTGGCAAGTGTGCTTCCGGCAGCAAGTCCCTTGAGGTCAACAGTCACCTTGGAGCCTGCCTCGGGCACCTCAAGCGGAATGACGTTGAAGCCCGTTGAGCTTGGGCAGTGGGCGTAAGCCACTTGATAATATCCGTTGGAAGCCTTCAGCAGTTTGGTTGAGTAGCCATCGTAGGCAGTTCCCACGTAGGGGCGCACGTCGGCGAAGTCGTAGGTGACGCAACGCTGTGCATACTCAAACAGTTCCTTCTTCACGGTGTCGTAGTTGCCGCCGCAGAACAGACGCATATATGCCTGAGTTGCATCCTCGGGATACTTGCTCTCGTTCCAGATGCGTCCGATGGTGTTGTTGCCGTGCTTCTCAGTCCAGTAGTAGTGGAGCCAGTAGCTGGCGTAGCGCTGCCACTCATGCTCGAAGTGGCGGTGATGGTTCTGCATCCACACCTCGTAGTGGTAGTTGTTGATGGTTTGCTCAGGATAGTCCTGGAACGACTGCCATTGTGCGCACTGCTCCCAGAATCCGCAACCGCCGTTGCTGCCTTCGTAGCCATAGCGATAGCCGCTCTTGTAGTCGTTGGCCTTGCCCTGAAGGATGTTGTCGCAGTAGGTCTGATACTGGAACGAGTGTCCTATTTCGTGGGCTATGGTCGAACCTACGGGCTGGCATGTGGATGGGTTCACCCAGAGGGCACCTATCATGTTGTCATATCCCGAACCAGTGGCGAGCCACTCTGTCTGATAGAGCAGATAGATTTCCATCTTATACTTGTCGAGCTGCGACTTGCCCTGTCCCGTTACGCACATGTTGAGTTTCTCGATGTTTGTCTTGTAGAACTGCTCAGCCTTCACGAGCAGGTCGTCGATATCCACTCGCAGTTCGGCAGGAACATCTTGTGAGTTGGGGTCGCTTCCGAATCCTGGTTCCCAGAACACGAAGAAGTGCTCCGATTGCTTTGAGCGGAACCACGACCACTTGGAGTCGCTCTTGAACATATCCATCGACCTGAACTCCTCCGGCTTATAGTATTTGTCGAAGTCCTTCACGTCAGCCTCGGTCATCGTCTCCACAGTCGTTCCCGACTGTATCACGGTGATGTTCTTCACGTCAGTCTGACATTTCACTGTGATGGTAGCCTGTCGAGCCTCCTTCTTGGTGTTCTTGTCCATCTCGAAGGTAAGTTTTTCCGAGCCACCCACGCCACTGTTTTTCACTAAGCGCAACCATGTTGCGGTGGAGGCATTGTCAACCGTTGCCGACCACGCAGCCTTTGCGCTAATGGCGATGGAGTAGAAGGTGTCGTCGCATCCGACGCTCACCTCCGTCTCTCCGATTGTGATGTATTCGCCCTGGTATTCGCTGTCGCTGTCAGAGCACGCAGTGAACGTGATGACAGCGAGAAGCGATAGGGCGAGATTGATAAATTTCTTCATTGATTATTGTTGAGCAGTAATATCGAATGTGATGTTGTAAGTCACTGTAACACCATTGCACTCAATGATATACTTGGTCTTGATAGTCTGTCCTGTTGGAGAACAGTTTTCAGGATGATTTCCACCGTAGATGGTCAGTGATGTTTCTGAATTTCCGAGGAATACATACGCAACACTTGATTCTCCGAAACCGACAGGGGCACCATTGCCGTCGAGCCAATATCCAGGAGCCTCGCCTGTGTAATTAGGTGTGCCGTCTTCGTTGGCATTTGCACCGATTTCGTTAACCCACATCTTCAAGCTACCATCCTTGATGGCACTGAAGATCTGATAGGTAGTCATCTTGAAAGCCTGACGCAAGTCTTCCTTCACATCAAGTTCGTCGGTCGAACCCCAATCTGCATCAAATGGCTTGGTGATGGTGATGTTCTTCTCCATTGACTCTGGCGTTCC
>JBJEAY010000609.1:0-7137 GCA_051869575.1 Prevotella sp.
AAGGCTGAGATAGAGAGACTGAAGTGCCGTACCCTTTTGGAGCGCATCAGAAACAAGTAATTCACCAATAAACATCAGAGACCATGTATGCAGATTTGAAGGGTTACACACCCGAAAAGGTTGAGTATCTGCTCAACGACCATGTGAAAGAGATTTTTCCCGATGAGTTGGACTTCACCAAAATCAAGGGAGCAAAGGTAAAGAGCGTGCTCGATGCCATCAATTTCGTAGGCAAGGAGTTCGTGGCAACGTTCCCCTCTGGAGAGACAGTCATGCGTAAACTCGATGAGTTCGAGATACGCAATATCCGAGAGGAGTACTGCGTCATGCAGGAGAACGAGGTGCCAAAGCGTAAACTCAACCTTGAGGAAACGCTGGAGGAAATCAAGTCCATGAAGAAGCGGGCTGAGCAAGCCTACGACTCCATTCTCGCAGAGGTTGCCAAGTATGCCGCCGAGGTGAAGGCTGGCACACGTGAAGTATCGCTCGACAGCAAAGAGACCTTCTGCATCGCCCTCGCTGGCTTCTACGCTATCTACACCTACGACAAGAAACGCAAGGTGTTCGTACTGGCTAAGGCTTTCGAGGTTAGCGACAGCTCGGAGCTGTGGGCCAACGAGGATAAGAACAGAGAGGCCATGAAGAAGTTCTTTGGTCTGGAGTTCCCAGAGACACCAAAACCGGAGGAGAAGAAAGCAGATGAGGAAAAGGATGCCAATGGTAATGACCTGCCCTTCGGTGACGTACCCGATGAAGATGGTGACGGTGACTACAAAGACCCGTGGGAGGAAGATGAGAATTAGTAACAAGTGAGGGAGTGGGGCAACTAACCTCACTCCCACACTAAGAGCAATGTGAGTTATAAGAGACGAATAAGAACGAAAATGCAGTATGTATTAAGGTCATATCAAAAGGCTGCGTCTGATGCATCGGTGCAGGCTTTCAAGTCGAAGTCTGACAGCAATGGTATCTTGGTGCTGCCTACGGGTGCCGGCAAGAGTCTCATCGTTGCCGATATCGCCCATAGGCTTGACGGGCCGCTACTCATACTTCAGCCGAGCAAGGAAATACTCCAACAGAACTTCGCCAAGTTGCAGAGTTACGGCTGCTGGGACGCAGACATCTATTCCGCATCGGTTGGGAGAAAGCAGATAAACAGAATAACGTTTGCCACCATAGGAAGCGTGATGAACCACATGGACGACTTCACGCATTTCCACAACGTGATAATTGATGAATGCCACGTAGTGAACAGCAAGGGTGGTATGTATGAGGAGTTCATTCATGCCGTACCGAGGAAGGTGGTTGGACTGACTGCCACACCATTTAGACTTGGACGGGGCGCAGATGGAATGTCGATGTTGAAGTTCCTCACCCGAACAAAGCCGAGGATATTCAGCAAAGTATTGTACTGCTGCCAAGTGTCGGAACTGCTGGCGAAAGGGTATCTCGCAGAGTTGAGTTACTATGACCTCACGGCTATCAACCTTGAAATGGTCAAGACTAACTCGACGGGTGCCGACTATGACGAGAAATCGCTGAAGCTGGAATATGAGCGCAGCGGTTTCTATGACAAACTCACCACCACCACGCTAAGGGTGCTGAAGCCGAAGAGCGGAGTACCGAGGAATGGCGTGCTGGTGTTCACTCGCTTCACGGAGGAAGCCGACAACCTCGTGGAGAAACTGATGGTGAAAGGTATTCGTGCCGCCATCGTGACGGGCGAGACACCGAAGAGAGAAAGAGAAGAAATACTGGAGCAGTTCAAGGCAGGAGAAATCAAGGTCGTGGCGAATGTCGGAGTGCTTACGACTGGCTTTGACTACCCAGAGTTAGATACTGTAATTATGGGCAGGCCAACGAAGAGTCTGTCGCTATGGTATCAGTGTGTCGGAAGAGCCATTCGTCCGTATAAAGGAAAGGTCGGATGGGTAATCGACCTTGGAGGTACTTACAGACGCTTCGGGGCGGTGTCAGACTTGAAGATAGACTGCCCTCCTGGTTCCACTAAGTGGGCAGTGTATTCGAGGGGCAGACAACTCACTAATATAAGTTTTTGACGATATGAATAAGATTTATTTGAGTCTGCCGATTAGCGGCTATGACTATTCAGAACGTAAGCAGCTATCCATGCAGGTGCAGATGGAGTTGGAGAAGCGTGGGTACGAGGTGTTCAATCCGATGTTCAACGGATTGCCAAAAGACGCTACAACGCATGAGCACATGAGGGTGGACTTCAAGATGCTATGCGAGTGTAACGAGATTATCATGCTCCCCAAGTGGAACCATTCCGCTGGATGTTTGCAAGAGTTCGGGGTAGCTGCGTCCATCGGCTGTGAGGTAAAGTTCCTGCTGTCGGTAGAGCCATTCATCATCGTAGAAAGCAAATTCGACTGAGCCTATGTTCCCGTGGTATATGAAGAAACGCAAGCCGAATAAGAAAGCAGAGGAAGATCTGTCCCCATCGGAGAAGAAACCTCGGATGAGGAAGCCGGTTGACCTCACGAAGAAGTTAGACAAGGTGTTCAGTGCCTACATACGTCTGCGTGACGCCATGCCAAACGGCTGCTTCAGATGTATCAGTTGCGGTCAGATAAAACGCTTCGAGCAGGGTGACTGTGGTCACTACCATTCCCGAACACACATGGGTACGCGGTGGGAGCCGGATAACTGCAACATGGAATGTCGTTCGTGCAACAGAGTAAGTTCAGACCACCTCATCGGCTATCGGAGAAATCTGATAGAGAAGATTGGCCTTGACCGAGTAAACCGCCTTGAAGTGCTGGCGCGGTCATCAAAGCACTGGCAGGACTTCGAGTTGAAGGATAAGATAGAGTATTTCACCAGAGAGGTGAAAAGACTGAGAGCAGAAAAGGGTATTAACGTGAATATCTGAAAAAATGTTAGTAACGATGCTATTTCTACGTAAAATATGCTTTTATTTCAAGCATTTTTATTACCTTTACATCAATTATACAACACCCCTGCTTAGTGACATTTGCAGAGGTCAATCAAGAGAAATACGGGTTTTAGTCAGTTCTGCTTCTAATGTCACCTGCGAAAGCAGAGGAGCCGGCTGTCTGAAACCCATTTTGATTTAGTAGGGCAATGAAACAAGGTTATATCAAATTGTATCGGTCGTCGCTGGAAGACCCCTTGTACTTCAAGGAGACTTTCACGAAATGGCAGGCTTGGTGTGACCTCATCTTCATGGCGTACCACACCAATGCGGAGTTCTTCGTCAGAAATGTCAAGGTCAATGCCAAGCGAGGGTGCGTGTATATGGGTGTGAGAGAAATGTCTGAGCGGTGGCGGTGGAGCAGGAGCAAGGTGGAGAGGTTCATCAAGTATCTCGAAGATGATAAGCGTATAAAGGTCAAACCGAGCAACGTGGTCAACTGCATTGCCATACTGAATTATGAGAAGTTCCAAGGCGAGCCTACAAATGAGCGCACAATCGAGCCTACAACCGAGCCACCCTATAAGAATGATAAGAATGATAATATATTATTCCCAACATCGCCTAACGGCGACATTGGTGAGGTATTGCTTCAGATGCAGGAACAGATGAAAGAGTTGAAGGAGCGGCTTGATGCCCAGGAAGAGAAGCCTAAGAAGAAGCGAGAGAAGAAACCCGTCAACCCTCTCATCATGAAAGGCCGGGAGGTATTCGAGAAAAGATACTCCGACTTGTTCGATGGTGATGTCTATTACTGGCAGGCAAAGGACGCTGTGGCGATGGACGCCATCACGAAGAAAATAATCTACTCACGAAGTCAGAGGAACATGAGTGTAGAGGAGGACGATATTGTGAACGCCTTGTCCGCTTTCCTAAACTCAATCTCTGACCAATGGATTTTGAGGAACTTCAGCGTCACTAACATCAATAGCAAGTATAACGAGATTGTAGCACAAGCAAAAGCAAATATAAGCAATGGAAAAGATAGCGCAGGACATCAAGATAAACGTCGAAGCACTGAGGTCACAGCTGCTGAAGCGAAAGATTACGAGGGAACGTTTTAGCCTTCCCATGAGCAAGGAGCAGGCCGTGGACTCCCTGCTGGCAGCGTATCAGGCAGAGGTGGTGTACCGCAAGCGGCAGTTCATCATGGACGATTCCACGATGAAGAACATCGAGGGGCTTGCATCGTTCCTCACGGACAGCGGAAGCAAGTTCGGGATAATGTTCAGCGGTGTATGCGGAAACGGCAAGACCACGCTGCTGTATGCCTTTCAGACCCTCTTGAACTATTTGAACGACAGAGGGCTGTTAGGAAAAGACGCTGGCTGTTCTATCGTAGACGCAAAGGAAGTGGCCTACTATGCCAAGGACGTACAGCGTTTCCGAAATCTAAAAGACAAGGAAATGATAGCCATAGAGGACATGGGCAGGGAACCGGTCGATGTGCTGGAATACGGTAACGTGCTAAACCCCGTCATAGACCTGCTGGAGTATCGGTACAATAAGCAGTTGTTCACTATCATAACCACCAACCTCGTGCCAAAGCAGATACGAGAGAAGTATGGCAATCGTATAGCGGATAGGTTCAATGAAATGTTCGAGAAGGTCATTTTTGCCAATGAGACGTATCGAAAATAAAGCGTTTTAAGCGAGTTTTTATGCGAGAATAAGTATTTGTTCATCCTTGAAAAGAAATCGCAAGATACGCAAGGAAAACAATGTTAAATCATATTTCAACGCAATATGAAGAATATACCTAAAAGAATTTATCTTCAAATCGGTGATTTGACGGATAAGGATGATAGAAAAATAGACTTCAATGAGCTATCCGATGTATGTTGGAGTAGTGAGAAGATATTCAGTACGGATATAGAGTTCATTCGCAAGCCTGATGCAGCGAGAAAGTCTATTGAGCGTATAGCTAAAGAGACGAATGGCAGAAGCAGAGCTTGCAGGAGATGCCGATACTTGATGAGATGCACTCCTGAGATTTCGGAGATATGCTGCAAAGCATTCGAGGAAGGATTTAAGAAAGGTTTTAATGAATATAAAAAGAGATTAAGATGAGTATGAGAGTAATGCTCCAAGAAGGAGAATACACAATAGCTGATGATTGCAGAGCAATCGTAGCCAATGGAAAGGTGATGGTATTCAAGCGTAAGCAGAGAACCCTCAAAGAGACTGATTTACGATGCAGAGATTGCGTGCATTATCATAAAGGACAGACTTCGATAAATCAGGCAAGTTATAACTTCGGTTATATATGCGATATGAAGCCTAAAGAGGTTCGTAATACTAAGTTTATAAATCAGAAGCTATATTATTCGGCTCTGAAATATGGTAAGATATGCGAGAATTTTGAAAGAAAGGAGGATTGAGTATGAAAAAGAAAATAAAACAAATCATCAACGAATGGATTTGTAAACACTTTGGTCATAAGACATTTGAAGAGGTTTACGCTGTGAGGTGCGATAATCTGTTTGGTTTTCCTGAAAGTAACAGCAAAAAGGCAAAATATCTTTATAGGATATTTATTGACAAGAGATGCGAACGCTGCGGAGATGTCAAACGAACTATCAGCGAACCTATGCGTAGAACAGAGCTTTTGAAGCAGGGTTGGTTTATCTTAATTACAGAATAAAATATGAATATATGGCAAAGTTAGGAAAAAGAGAAATCGTTGTTGAAAATAAAATCGACCCTACTATAAAATTTAGATTTGAGGTCGAAATCAACGTATCAAAAAAAGGAGAGTTCTACTTCACTCTGAATGATGAACAGAAAGAAACTTTGTTGAATAGAGGGGTAAATCTGAATAATACTATCAATCATAAGACCAAGCAAATCGGAACTTTCTACTCAGATACATTAGAAAAACTTTTATCTAAGTTCGAGGAAATTCTGAAAGATGCAGTATCAGCAGAGGTGATAGAAGATAAATTCGTCATCCTCTACTATATCAAAACAGGATGCACATATTGCCTGGCGAGTGGCGAGCCTGTTCCTAATGGCTACTATATACCAATCGAGGAAAGAATAGATAGGCAATATGTTAATTGGGTAGATGGAACTACTAAAGGAGAGAATGGATTTGGGTTCTCCGCATACGCTAAGATATATAAAAAGCAAGTCCTTCGATTTAAGAGCGGTCAAGAAAAAACATTCTTCAATGTTATCAGACATGAGCAGAAAGAAGAATTAGGGGATTATGGTAAGAAATTATCAGATTTCATTATCCCTGCTCAGGATATTCGAGATGCTTACAGAGAACCGCATAATTGGTCTATGGGGGAAAAGAAAGAAATCGCGTATACAGAAGAAAATGCTAAATTCTTCTACGAAGTCCTGATAGCAGTTTGCAGGATGAACGAGCAGATAAAAGGATTTATTAAAGAGCCTGAAAAATTGCAGATGCTAATCAATTCACAGGTAAAACTACTACAATAGAATGAAAACATATGTATTAACGCTATCAAAGGTTTTTCCTGCTTACCATCGCAGAAAAGGTGAACCAACCAATTTCAGAGCAGCATTAAATGCAGGTCAGCCATTCAAGAAAGACGCAGATACATTCTGCGAGTTTCCTAAACTGCACACCATTCGGGGGAATTATGAGCTATGGGCAAAGCGTTTCGAGCAAATCGAGAGAGGAGAAGCTCAACTATCCATCCGTCAATGGTCAGGAAAGCCATATCATAGTAAGCAGGAAATCATCTGCAACCTCACGAAAGCCGATGGTATGGGCATTCAGAAGATGGTGGTCGCAGGATGCGCAACTATTCATCCGAAATTCGTAGGCGAATGTTCCGTAGATTGCAAAACTCTCGCTCATAATGATGGATTGTCTGATGTCGATTGGAGAAATTGGTTTGAGAGGTACGACCTGACAGAACCGCTTGCAGTCATTCACTTCACTAAATTCAGATACCGATAAATTATAGACTATGGGCAAAATTGATAAAAAGCATCCGTTGCCAAAGCGGGATGAGCTTATAGAAATCACTGATAGATATTGCAGAGATTAGGTGCAGCCATCAGTAAAGGTAGGAGCTTCCTATATCGTTAAAAGGACTGAGAACCTCAAAGATGGTACTTTGGTATTGGTGGTATATAGTCATTCATTTAAGTTTCGCAAGTACTGATTTCCAGAGGTTGGGGCATAAAAAATCGACATG
>JBJEAY010000610.1:0-7123 GCA_051869575.1 Prevotella sp.
TAGGCTTATTGCCTATTCCGATATTTGGCACATCTGCCAAGGGCTTACTTCTACTATATATAAAGGTGTCAGGAGATTCCACAAGATAAGGATTAATATGGCTCACTCGCTTGCATTGTTCTCCGTCGAAAAGCAAGGGCTGAATCGTCTTGTCGTAGCTAAAACCAATTATCACGCAATGCACATGAGCCTTGAGGTTAGCCTCACTGTCCCATCGGAATGTGCGATGGGCGAAGTTGATGGTCAGACCTTCTGCCATCAGAGGTGCCCACAGGTTTGCCACCTGCTCGCCTTGCGACACAGAGTTGGTTGACACGAGGGCTGCCCTCATCTTAGTTCCTTTCATCATCTCAGCCGCTTTCCTATACCAACAGCAGACATAGTCGAGATTGCCCACGTTTTTCCATTTCGAGCCGAATATTCTGACTACGTCTTCCTTTTGTTCTTCAGACATGAGGCGTGCGCCAACGAAGGGAGGGTTGCCGATGATGTAAAGCACTGGGGGCTGCGCATTGGCCGCGGGCGAGACGCCCACGCTCCCAGAGGCATCCGCAGGGGTGGGCGCTGTGGCATCCGCTGAGGGAGCCGCATTGATTATGGATTGCCAATCCGTGGTCAGCGAGTTGCCCTCATGGATGTTGGCATAGGATTTGAGGGGGAGGAAGTCTATTTCCTGACTGATTATGCGCTCCGTCTCGGCAAGCATTTGCGCCTCTGAAATCCACAGGGCAGTAGTTGCCACCTCAACGGCAAAGTCGTTTATCTCAATGCCGTAGAACTGGTTAATCGACACCTTGATGGGATTGTCGAAGGCGTTGAGCTGCTCACTGCCGTAGATGAGCTTGATGACCTCGTTCTCCAAGCGTCGGAGCGAGATGAACGTCTCGGTGAGGAAATTGCCCGAACCGCAGGCTGGGTCGAAGAACGTGAGCGAGGCAAGTCGCCGCTGGAAATCCTTCAATCGGGTATTGCGCTTCTTGATTACTGTTTCTTCCTCTATTTCAGAAAGTTCACGCCTCAGGTCATCGAGAAACAGAGGGTCTATCACCTTGTGTATGTTCTCTATCGAAGTGTAGTGCATACCGCCCGAGCGACGTGTCTCGGGATTGAGCGTGCTCTCGAACACACCTCCGAATATAGTGGGCGAGATGGCACTCCAGTCGAAATCCATCGAGGCATGTTGAAGCAACACGTCACGCATGCCATCAGTAAATTGCGGTATCTCTATCTCCTCAGCAAACAGTCCTCCGTTGGTATAAGGAAAAGCTTTCAGGTCGTCGTCGAGATAGCGACTTCGCTTATCCTCGGGAGTATTCAGAGTCTGGAAAAGGTCAATCATCGCCCTTCGCATGTCCTTGGCAGAGAACTGGCTAAGATAATCGTGGAACATGTCGTGCGAACCGAATATTCCCGCATCCTCGGCATAAAGGCAAAACACGAGGCGCACACAGAGGATATTCAGACAACGCAGGGTCTCCTTGTCTCTCTCGCCGTAGGCTCCGAGCAATGCGTCGTATAGCTTGCCCACAATCTCGCCCGCCTTCATCGACACTTCCAGCTCCTTCTGCAGATGTTCGTTGCCTTGCACCACAAGAAACTGCAGCCTGTAGTATTCCTTGCCCAAATCCTTCAGCATTATCCGTTGCGGCTCTCCCTTGGGATTCTCCATGTCATAGACATCAAATTCGGCAAAATTGCACGTCACAATCCATCGCGGATGTTGCGACACGGGCAGTGCGGTCATATATCGCTGAGCCTGCTGGAATGGGTTGAGCATCGAACCGTCGCTCTGCTTGATGGGCTTACGCAAGTCCTTGCCGAGCGATTTCTGCTCGATCATAACCTTCGTTGACGGTATCATTACATCTATAAAAGAGGTGTTGTCGAGTTGGGCTTGCTGCTCAAACCGTATGAATGTGGAGGGATTTTCCACGCCATACACCTCAGTGAGAAGTTCGGTCCAGAACACCTGACTGTCGCCCTTCTCATATCCTCTGCCAGCCCATCTCTCGGCGAATGCCTTTGCCTGGGCAGCCTGCTGCTTTTCCGATTTTATTGCCATACCTATCCAGTTATATGCGTTATTCGGGCACAAAGATAATGTTTTTCTGGAGAAATTCCAAAATAATACTATAAAAATTTTGCCATATACGTGGAAAAATGTATCTTTGCAGCGGAATCGCAATCATTCGCATTAAGGCGAATGGACATACGTAATAAAGCGAACGTCAATTCGGATTAATAAGAACGACGATTCGTATTGACGTGAATGATTGCGAAGCAGGCTCAGGGAAACATTTCCGTAGGCTTGGTAAGACATTTACGTAGGTATAAGAAGAAAGCGCAGCAGGTATAAGAAGAAATCTCCGCAGATATAAGAAAAAAAGCGCAGCCTCTGGGAGCGTGGGCGTCTCGCCCGCGGCCAGCGTAGAGAGTAATCAAAAACATCGCAGAGAGAAGATATATGTTTTCTCGGCAAGCCGCGGGCGAGACGCCCACGCCCCCAGAGGCATCCGCACAGTTTATTTTACTTCAGAAACTCTTGAGTTTACATAACATATAAAAAAGAAAGGCAGTTGTATGATTAATTATCTATTGCAGGAGGCTCCCGACGTGTCGAAGAGCGGAAAGAAGGTGGTGTATCCGAAGTTTATACTCAACCATCAGATAGACTACGAGTCGTTTCTCAAATCGCTGAGAAACTATTACCCCCATTGCAGTGAACCATTGGTACAATCAGTGGTGAGCAGTGTGGTGGAACATATGCTCACCTATCTGTCGATGGGTCACTCGGTGAAGATTGACGGACTTGGGGTGTTCTCGCTGTCGCTTGAATTCAGCGACGACAAGCCTACGGAAATAAAGGACGAGAAAGACCAAATGAAATACAGAAAAGTGAGAGTGAAAAACTGGACACTGAAGACCGACCCAGAGACATTGAAAAAACTGCGCCAGAAGACGGAGTGCCAGAGGGCGATGCCGGACGTGAACAGGCAGAAAAAAAATCCACTCTCACTCGAAGAGCGCATCAGCAATGCCTTGCAAATCATCGACCGCAATGGATATATGACCCTCACCGACTATGTGATAGCCAACCATATCTGCCGCTCGTCGGCATCCGTTGAGCTGAAGAAGATATGCAAAATGGCGGGCAGCCAAATCCAGGCATCGGGACGAGGGTCGCACAAGGTGTGGATTAGGAGGCGATGAAAATGTTGCGCAGATTGCCGTAAGTGTCGAATGAGCGGCGGTCGGCAAGATAGAGGGTGATGCCGAGCGAGAGCATCGAGGCGGCAAAGGTGATGATGATTATCATTATCTGATACTTGATAGCCACTCCAGGGAGCGAACCTCCAAGCAACTGACCTATCATCGTGCCAGGGAGCGACACAAGCCCCATCACCGCCATATTGGCGACACAGGGGGCGAACGCCTTCTCCACCGCCTTGCGCACGAAGGGAGTTATGGCTTCGAAATGAGAGGCTCCGTTGCCGAGCAGATACTGGTAGAGCTGGTGCTCACGTTGCAGTCCGTCGTAATAACTGTTGAGGGCAATCACCGCCACACTCAGCATATTGCCCATCAGAATGCCCATGATGGGGATGAAATAACGGGCGTCGAAAGGATGCGAGAGACGGAGCACTAACACGAGGAAATACATGCCGACAACAAGTGCCGAGGCGAAGAATCCCGCTGACACCGGTAAGAGGAAGAGCGACTTCTTGAGGTGAGTGCGATTGGTGGCAGTGAACGATGCCACGCCCACCATCACGGCTACCCACAAGAGATTAATCCACGCACTGTTCCATATAAACAGATACTTGAGATACAAGCCGATGAGAAACAGTTGCACCACCATTCTCACCGTTGCCACAACCGTCGAGTTGACGAGTTTCACGCCGAAGCGCCAGAATATATAAAGGGGAATCCCCATCAGCAGCAGTCCCATTGCCATGCAGAACCATGAAATGTCCATTGTCTTCTTTGAAGAATTAAAAAATTAAAGAATTAAAAAATTAAAGTATTGCTGCGCATTGGCCGCGGGCGAGACGCCCACGCTCCCAGAGGCTACGCAGTGACGACTTTCTTGTCGCAACCATTGGCGAAGGCGGGGTCGTGACTCACTGTTATCACCGTTGCCCCGCCGGCAGCCAAGGCCTTGAAATAGGCGAGCACGAGAGCCGTGGTGTGTGCATCGAGAGCCGAAGTCGGTTCGTCGGCAAGCACAATCGTCTTCTTCAGCAGTCCGAGGGTCGATATGATGATTCTCTGTCGCTGTCCTCCGCTCAGTTCGCTCACCTTCTTGTCGTAGAGTTCGGGGGCGAGATCGAGCTTCTGCCACTCCTCCATCAGCCTTGCCTTGGAGAACGGTGTCGCGAGATTAGCCTTCAGCGCGAACGGCATCCTCACCATCTCGCCCACTGTCTCCATGGGCATTGCGAGATCCTGCGGCACATAAGCTATATACTTGCGAAATTCCCCGGCTGCGGCAGGAGTGAGCAGTTCGCCATCCACACTGATATGCCCCTCTGCTAAAGGAACGAATCCGAGGATAGCCCTGAGTAGCGAAGTCTTGCCGCACCCCGAGTCGCCCGTGATGCACACCACCTGCCCGTCCTCAGCACTGAACGAGAGTCCGCCAAGCAGCTGTTGTTCGCCCATTTTTATCTTCACATTCTTTATTTCCAACATCGTTTTTTGTCTTTTTTATATGTTTCGAGGCGCAAAATTAGCCTTTTAATTCCATTTATGCAAACAATGTGGGATGAAAGTGCACGAAAATAGAAAAAAATGTGTAATTTTGCACCATTATTATATAAATAATGTAAGGATATGGAACAACAGGACACGAGCAGGAAGGTGCTACCCGCAGAATGGGCACCCCAAAGTGCAGTGATGCTCACATGGCCTCACTCCAACACGGATTGGCAACCGATCCTGCCGCAAATCACTGAGACATACGTCAGGATGGCAAGGGAGATTGTCAAGCGCGAGCGACTCATTATCGTCACTCCCGAGCCCAACAAGGTGAGGCAACTGCTGCCCCACTCTCCGCGCATCACCTACGTAAAATGCGACACCAACGACACATGGGCGCGCGACCACGGATTCATCACCCTCGTCAATCGCGAGCCCAAGAGTCCGTTCACAGGGCATTGTCTGCTCGACTTCCGCTTCAACGGTTGGGGCAGCAAATTTGAGGCCTCGCTCGACAACCGCATCAACCGCTCGCTATTTGATGCGGGAGTGGTGAATGGTGAATATATCGACCACAATGACTTCGTGCTCGAAGGCGGTTCGATAGAGAGCGACGGCGAGGGCACCGTGTTCACGACGACGGGCTGCCTTATGGCTCCCAACCGCAACCAACCCCTCACTCAGGACGAGATAGAAGAACAGTTGAAGGCGCGCCTCTGTGCCGACCGCATCCTGTGGATAGACCACGGCGACCTCGTGGGCGACGACACCGACGGACATATCGACACGCTCGTCAGGGTGGCTCCTGCCGACACCTTATTGTATATGGGGTGCGATGACGAGAACGACGAGCAATTCATCCCCTTGCAGAAGATGGAGGAAGACCTGCGCCAACTGCAGACGAAGAGCGGCAGAGGCTATCGACTGCTCCGACTGCCCTCTCCCCGACCGATATACTATGATGGCAAGGATTTCCTCGACCATCCCGAGGAGGGAGCCGAGCGTCTGCCTGCCACCTATGCCAATTTCCTCGTCATCAACGGGGCGGTGCTCTATCCCACCTACGCACAGCCCGACCTCGACACCGAGGCTGCTGCTGTAATCGCCGACGCCTTCCCCGACCGCGAGATAATAGGCATCGACTGTCGCCCGATAATCATCCAGCATGGCTCCCTACACTGCTGCACCATGCAGTTTCCCGCGGGAGTCGTTGTCAAGGCAAAGACCACAGAGTAATTTAGGCACGGAAAACACGGATTAACACGGAGCTGCGCAATGAATAAAAATTGAGAAAATAATAAGTGATTAATAATAATCCGTGTTAATCCGTGTAATCCGTGCCAAAAATAAATAAAGAAAGAGAAATATGAGAAAGATAAAAATAGGATTCCTCCAGCAGCACAATGTTGCCGACAGGAGGACAAACATTCTGAGATTGGCAGAAGGCATTGCCGACTTGGCCAAGAGAGGAGCCCAACTCGTGGTGCTCCAAGAACTTCACAACTCCCTCTACTTCTGTCAGGAGGAGAAAGTGGATAACTTCGAACTCGCCGAGCCTATCCCCGGCCCTTCCACACAGATGTTCGGCGAGATAGCCAAGCAGTGTGGTGTGGTGATTGTGTTGTCGCTCTTTGAGCGTCGAGCCGCCGGACTCTATCACAACACAGCTGTGGTGATTGAGAAAGACGGAAGCATTGCGGGCAAATACCGCAAGATGCATATCCCCGACGACCCTGCCTACTACGAGAAATTCTACTTCACCCCCGGCGACCTCGGATTCAATCCCATCGACACGTCCGTAGGCCGACTTGGCGTGATGGTATGCTGGGACCAGTGGTATCCCGAGGCAGCCCGACTGATGGCTCTGCAGGGAGCTGAACTGCTCATCTATCCCACTGCCATCGGCTATGAGTCGAGCGACAGCGAGCAGGAGCAGGAACGACAGCGCAGGGCATGGCAGACGGTGCAGCGTGGACATGCCGTGGCAAACGGACTGCCCGTAGTGGCAGTAAATCGTGTTGGCTACGAGCCCGACCCCTCGGGACGCACCAAGGGCATACAGTTCTGGGGCACCTCGTTCGTCGCTGGTCCGCAGGGCGAGATCTACTACGAGGCATCAAATGAGGAAGAGGAAAGCGTCATCGTGGGCGTGGACCTCGATCACAGCGAGGATGTGCGCCGTTGGTGGCCCTTCCTTCGCGACAGGCGCATAGAGGAATACAGCGGTATCACTCGCCGATTCATCGACTGATTATTTTCCACAGATGGAATATTTTGACCACAGATTTCACAGATTAACACAGATTAAGAGCCTTTGGCTCTGATTGATTAGGATTGAAATATTGAAAGATTGAAACATTGAAAGATTGAAATCTGTGAAAATCAAAATATCTTAGATATTGAAAAATCTGTGTCAATCAGATCG
>JBJEAY010000611.1:0-7086 GCA_051869575.1 Prevotella sp.
AATCTCAACAAATCGGAACTAATTGCAATACGTGCTTCACCGGAGGCTTACTTTGGTTCATCTTGAGCAGTTGGACGAACGTATTGAGATGATTGAGCAGAGACCTGCGTATAGGCAGGACGCTGATCAGTTGATGCAACGCCAGAAAGCATCGCACCACATTTTGGGCAGTTGACTGCCTGATCGGAAATAATCTGCCCACATTTGGGACAATGTATTAAAGCCATAAATCAATAAATTATAATAGTTATACATTAATAATGGTCATTAGCGCACCAGTATTACACTGCCTATCGCAGTAGCAAGGGCCAATTTGAGATTTGACTCTATCTTTTCTATTTTCTTCTTAAACCTGATTTTTATCATAGTTAACTGGTTGATTCACGGTTCCTCATAGAGCTATTCTTGGCTTCCAGACTCATATAGTATTCGCTAACAAGACTTCGGTACCCATACATACGAAGTTTATGATACCTTATACGATAATTGGCCCCATTATGCTTACCCGTCGCAACATAACGAATATTCTGTTGAAAGTAGTGATCAATTTCTCTAAGTCCGGAAACATCATTGATGACAGGGAAGAACCATCGGGACCAATTCAGTTGTTCCGTATTTTCACTATCAAAAAACTTCCCATTAAAATACTGAATGATAGCTTTCATGGCATCCTCCGGTTTTTTCTGTTTTTGAGACTGCCAACGGTAGAACGCTCTTGCTTTTCGGCTGATTTTCCCTTTCATTTTCAGAATAGTTGCATCAGCCAACCCAATCTTATAGCCGTGGCATTTATATCCAAGGTAATCAAATGGCTGCCCTGGGGCATATAATCGTTCTTTATCTGGATTAGGCTTCAGTTTATACTTTTCTAAGAAACCATTAATCGTCGCGATGTGATTATTAAGAGTGTCCCTGTCTGGCGCAAAAAGAATGATATCATCAGAATAGCGTGCATATATCACATTCTCTTTCTCAAAGAAATAATCCATCTCTTTTAGATAGATATTTGCAAAGAATGGTGCAGTTGGAGTTCCGGCTAAAACTCCGTGCTCATCGTTCACAACATTGTCCCCTTCTCGCACAAGAGGATTTGTAAGCATCTTCTCGAAGAAGTGGTATATTGGCGCATCATTTGACAGTACTTCTTTCAATATTGGAAGAAGCGTTTGGATGGAGATTGAATTGAAATAATCGTGAATATCAATCTTATACGCCCATAATGATTTATCGAATATCTTGTGTTGTATGCTAAGAATGGCATCTCTCGCCGTAATTGAACGGCGAAAAGAGAAACAGTTCGAGGCAAGTGTGTGGTCATAACGGTAGAGAAGATGGGCAATAAGCTTTAGCACTTCCATTACTGCTTTTTCATAACAATATACCACCCGCTTCTTTCCTGTACCCATCTTGTTAATGAGAATTCTGGAAGGTATTCCAGGGCCTCCCTGCTGAAGAATTTGCTGGACGGCACGAAAGCACTCCCCAGAGGCGACGAAATCATCTGACGATTCAAAGTCATGCCAGTTAAAACGACCCTTCTTTAAACGCCAAGCAAGAAAACCTTCCCATGTGGAAGCAGAATTCAATTCCTCTATTATGCTCATATATTATGTAAAAAGGAAGAAAGGGAACTATTTTGAATAGGCAGATTGCCTAGATACAAGATGGTACAAAACCCAACTACCTGCAGAGTACGAATGAATGGGCTTGCTGCATCCTTCGCAGGTACAATAATAATTGCATCCCCTTCTTCCTAATTTGAAAAAGTATCCCTAAATTACGAGAATATCCAAATGAGTGCGCCAATAATACATATTATCCACCATATTATTTGGCCAAAGCCTCCTTGCCCTTCTTGCTGGACATCATTCCCTGAAAAATGCTGAACCGCATTAACTTGTGATGTCTCTTTATAATAGGCAAATTCACCTTGTCCGTATCCTTTCCCTTCCAAGAAAGCACCTTGCGAATTATACTTTGCGCTATTCTCGTTATCCTCAACGCCCGTGATAACAAATCGTGCGGACTCAAGGCGTTTTCCATAGACTTTCGTCAATAGTTCATAGACAATCTTCGCAGCAAATTTTGTATTATTAACCTTGACCCACTTAAAAGTACCGCTTGAATCAACATTCTTCTTGAATTCGGCTGAATAATCTAGTGATTTGAACGACTCAACAAGATTCATCTTCTTTAAATCATCTTCATTTATCTGAACAAACAAATCGCATGCACGAGAGGCATCACAATTCAAGAAACGATTGAGCCGATTAATAACATAAATGCGCGTATTCGGGAATTGAGTATAAAAATTAATATATGGCAAATCAAGTTTCTTTGCATACATTCTGGATATCAAATACTTGACATTTTTATTATGGCTATACCCATCTCCAAGCATTACTACAGCTTCAGGCTTGTTGTTCTTATATAGAACGAAAGAATAGGGTTGCCCCCACTCGGCTTTATAAACTTGTTCAGGGCGAGTCTTGTAAAGACGGAACTTATCTTCTGCTTTACCAGCAAGATCTGTTACAGGAACATCCTTGCGGATAGAGTAATTGGGAAATTCAGTGCATATAATACTCTCAAAATATGCAGGAGAATTTGAAGCAGGACAAGAATAATTGTTATTTAAATCCTCATCAAACTCATTTTTCGAATCAGTTATTACCTCTATGAGGGGGTCAATGGCAAAATTATCAGGAAAGACTGATACTTTCACCCAAAAACTCGGGAATTTCGTTCGAATATCTGCGACCTTATTGAGTATTTTCACGACACCATCGTACTCAATAACTTCGGGTTTTTCCTGCACTAAAACTTTCCCACATTTTGGACACTTCAACGCCTTATCAGACACCAAGGTCCCACATTCATGGCATTTTACTAACATAATTCAGATTTTAGGCTTGTTTACTGTGATTTCAATTTAATCTTAAAGGTTGTAGTCTTTATCTCCTGATCTTTTGTCTTTCCAAAAGAGGCCGCATTAGGCTTCTTTGAGGCACCAACTGATTCCTCATGCGCCCTCATAGCAAGTTTCAAACTATCAACTTTTCCACTTTTGATAACATCCATATAGGCCGGGGTGATAAAAACAGCCATCCCAATATGTGTTTGTTTAACCAATTTCAAAAGGTCTCCATTATTGAGCCTTATGCAACCTTCTGTATCTCTTGTACCGATAGATTCCGGCTTGTGTGTTCCATGAATCCCTATTCCTTTTTGTCCAGGAATCTCTAGACGTATAAAGAAGGGACCATATGCCCCTGAAATCTCACCTTTACCATCTCCGAAATCATGAACCCAACTTGAGGCTTTTTCTATTTCCGTAACATGAAACAAACCTTCGGGAGTCTTTAAATCGCCTTTTGTCTCTTTGTTACCATAGTTTTTACCACAGGCTATAGGATACTTCTGAACCTCCCGCCCTTTATAATCAATAAGGCGAAGCATCATATCTTCTTTACTGATGACAATGAAGGATGCGTTATTGATATCATTCAATTCATGCTTATACCATCCCCGCAGACCAATCATGCCTGCATAAGGGAGGATTATCAGCAAAGCAAGGATATAATAAGTGAGTTTCATCTGTTTATCCGCTTTCATTATTCAGTATAGTCAACCATTAAATAGCTCTCGTCCTTTATGGATTTAAGCGTGATTTTCTTAATTGTACCATACTCAGGCGCCGTTTGCTCAACAGCCAGATGGGGCGTTTCATCATCTTCAAAATAGAAATACAAAAGCTTTCTGTCGCCAGTATTTATATTCTTGATGATTACAGCGAAACCCGTAAACTTGGAATCCTTTCTCAACACTCTCTTGAAATAGACGTTATTAGTTGAAACATCCTTGGGTAAACAGTAGACTTGCCACTGGTTGTCCTGTGTCGGCATAGGAAGACCAAGGTCAGCGGTTTCTTCTACAGAGAGCCTGCCTATATAGTTTTGGCCCTTGAAATAGTTCAACAATGCCCTCCTGCATTTGGCGGTTTCAATGACAAATTTGCTGTCGGTATCACCAAAAATACTATTCAGAAGGAAGAAATCGCGTTTCTCCAGAATGAAAGGGGAAGCTATATAGCCTTTTAACTTCTTACCTTCCGCATTAACGGAATTGACTTTAACTTCACTCCATTCATAACCATAGTCATAAGTGATCAACTCGGTTCCATAAGGGAGAGAGGCAATTTTATTGAAATCGGCTCCAGAACTCTTCGATGAACGGAGGACCACACTTGGCGCAAATGTATAATAACGAGGAGCCACCTTGTCTATATGACGTGGTTTAATAACATTGTTGTAAACAAAGAATCCTCCAACACCTAAAATGACAACAGCAAGCAAGATGCTTAGTAATATCGGATTGAACCCTGATTTTTTCTTCTCCGGTTCCTGATACCACCCTTCGCCGGAGTGTATCTCCGGAATCGTCTGAGGCTCTTTAACCGCTGACTGATTAAGAGGAGCCCCCTTTTCTACAGCTTTTTCCTGAGAAGTACACTCTTGTGATGCTGTCAAAGAAGCACCACAACTGGGACAGACGCTGGCCTTATCAGAGACAAGGTTGCCACACTTAGAACATTGGACTATCATTTATGTAAATTGACTATTGTTATCAGATAATAAAGAAAAAACAAAACTACATAGCGTAATGACTGCTATCTTAATTGGAAAATAACGTGGAACTGTACGTCACATTAACAGCGTTATCCCTCTGCCTACCAGGTTTCCATTTCGGTGAACTGGAAACAACCCTGACAGCTTCCTTGTCAAGTGAAGAACACCGCGGAGCACCTTTACATTGGAAATGCTGCCGTCAGCTTTGACCGTGAGCTGGACCATCACGCGGCCTTGGATGCTATTTTTCCTTGGCAATTTCAGGATACACAAGGTGCTGGTTGACCCATATGGAGAACTCGTTTGCATCTCCCCCATTGAAGGTCTGCTTTTCTTCAACCAACTGGAAGGGAACAGATTCTTCATCGAGAATTCCTTCGTTTGTATTATTTTTTTCATCTTCTGATATTTCCGTGTCAAAAAAAACGTTTTATCTATCTGTATTCGAAGAAATTTGGTTAAACTTGTTCCTACCATCATCCGGATTGTCGTTATTCTCATAATGACTCGTTACGTCTAGTGTAGTTGGTTTTAACATTATTGTCGGGAATATTACGAATATCGAGGTGCATCTTGCTAACAAGTAATTTCTCATATTTGGAAATATATGTATTGAAAGCTTTCACAACGTCAGAGATATGGTCATCGGTATAAATACCTTCAGTTTGATTATCTTTCATATACGTTAATGTCTTTCCCGACAGGTAATCCATGACTTCCTGCCTAATATAACTTCCACACGCATTCTTAATGTCGTCGCTAAAGTCATCTAACAACCATTTGTCTCCATTTTTGACCAATGTAAGCAATATCGTTGATTCAGTAGTGCTGTCACCCCAATCTTCGATATAATTGACCTCAACCTTATTGACATCCTTCGCGCTTGATACAACTTTTGCCGACTTTATGCCTTTAACAAAAGAGCCGCCATTTCCGGTAAGGAAATAATACAAGAAATCCTCACCACCTATTCCTTCCACCCATTGGGGCACATCCCATGCTGCACACAGAACCTCGTAAAGATCGGGAGTCATATAGTTCATTGCCTCGATACCTACTTTATCATGATCAGGTATGGTAATAAAAGCTTTTTTTGCAGCTTCAATAATTTCATTATCATTAGAGTCTTGTACGGTAGAAGCAATATCATCGTCGGAATATTGACCATTGAGTTCGATGGTTGAATCGTGGGCATTATTCAATGACCTAATCAGAATAAATACACCAAGTCCCAATAAGACCACGGAGAGACAAACACATGATACTATTATCCCCTTGCGAGACTTGATTGAACTCGATGACTCATACAATTCGTCTCTTAAAGACTGTTTGGAATCTGCTTGCGAAACTATAGCAGATCTCTCATTTAAGTGTTCGACAGTCTGTTTATTTTCAAGAGATGAATCATTATTCATTATGCTCAAAGAAACTCCACACTTAGAACAAGTATGAGCCTTATCAGAAACTAGATAGCCGCATTTAGGGCACTTTACAATCATATAGGACGAGGATTCTTAATGAACGATATATTATTTCAGTTGTTCAGAAATAGAATCGATGGAGAACTTACCATCGATCTCGGGGACATTAATCTTGCCAAGCATTAATGCCATAAAGAAATCATATATCTTTTCAGGTGTAAGAAGGGCTTTTTCTCCATTGGCATCCATACCCAGGTCATATACGCTAAGTAATTGCGTATTCAAACTGGCTGCAGTAAGCAAGAAATGGTTCTGCATCTTCTCCCAGTCAATCAAATCTGCTGCGAGCACCTTTCCGACAACGGTATAGTTTCTCACGGACATCTGCCTGTTGTCCGATGTCAGGGTACTTTTTACCTCGTCGGTTTCAAGATTCATTTTGATCTTGCCCGAATTGGCCGCAGGTGCTACGCCTTTGTAGAGCGCCCCCAAATCAGCGAGAGCAAGGTTCGACAGTGTTGTCGTTCCGGGATTGTAGTTGACAGGCTCCAAAGAGAACGCGCTGGGGAGTAACAGGGAGTTATCTCCTTCCATCGTCACGCTAGGAGCATTGAAAGTACCTACGATGCAACTGTTCAGAGACAACTCTTTGTTAGCAAAAACGCCGCCGATGACCACACAGTTTACAAGGGTAATATCATCAGCGAAGATGCTGCCACCCACAAAAGCGTTGGTAAGACGAACTTCACATGCATTGACATCTGAAAGAAGCATGACCTTACAGTCTCTTGCATGAGAGACGATAGATTCAACTGCTCCGATGCTCTTCTCAAACTTGACTACGCCCTTTGCTCCACTGTTGATGTAGATCTCAAGCTGAGCGAAAGCGGCTCCTTTAACGTCAACATCTCCGTTTTCCACCTCAATCTTGTGACCATATACGGCCCCTTCAATGATGGTGTCTTTTTGTATTTTAACATCCCTATCAAGCTCACCGACATTCTTCGGGAGGATTGAACCCTGTACTTTATTCGAAC
>JBJEAY010000612.1:0-7079 GCA_051869575.1 Prevotella sp.
AAGTTAAAGAAGTTAATGAAGTTAAGGACATATGCATAAAACGCATAGTCAATAGTTCGAAGGCTTTAAGACTATCGTCTTTAACTTCTTTAACTTCCTTAACTTCTTTAACTTCCCATAAATTACTCCTTATTTAGTTAAAGCAGCTCTCTCCATGCTCGTAGATGTCGAGACCTTCTTCCTCGATTCTCTTATCTACTCTCAGACCTGCTATCTTCTTGATACCGAAGAACAGTATTACACCGGCAACAGCTGCCCATGCGTCGATGGCAAGAACACCAAGACACTGTGCTCCGAAGAATCCGAATCCTCCACCGTAAAGTGCGCCGCCGTCGAGGGCGAACAGACCGGTGAGGATTGTGCCGAGAATACCGCATACACCATGCACTGAGCTGGCACCAACGGGATCGTCGATATGGAGCTTGCTGTCGATAAACTCAATGGAGAATACAAGTACGATACCTGCTACAAGTCCGATGATGGCAGCACCAAGCGGACTGACAAGGTCGCAACCTGCTGTGATGGCTACAAGTCCTGCAAGCACACCGTTGAGAGTGAGTGAGAACGATGGTTTGCCATACTTAATCCATGATGTGAACATTGTTCCGATACCACCTGCAGCTGCTGCAAGGTTGGTGGTGAGGAATACATGCGAGATGGCAACGCGGTTGACCTCGCCAGAGGCTGCAAGCTGAGAACCGGGGTTGAATCCGAACCATCCAAACCACAGGATGAACACACCCAAGGCTGCTGCCATAAGGTTGTGACCGGGAATGGCGCGGCTCTTGCCGTCCTTGCCATACTTGCCAAGACGTGGACCAAGGGCAATGGCACCGATGAATGCCAATACACCACCCACACTGTGTACGATGGCCGAACCGGCGAAATCGTGGAATGTGGCTCCGAAGGTGCTCATCATGAATGAACCCTCATCACCGTTCATCAACCATCCGCCACCCCATGTCCAATGGCCTGAGATAGGATAGATGAGCAGTGAGATGAACACCGAATAAATACAATACATCGAGAACTTGGTGCGCTCAGCCATGGCTCCCGACACGATTGTGGCGGCAGTGGCGCAGAACACCGTCTGGAAAATAAGGAAGCCCTCTACAGGCAAATCGCTCTCATAGAATGAGATGTCGCCGAAATGAGGCATTCCGATGAATCCCTCGCCGTTGCTGCCGAACATAAATCCGAAACCGAGCAACCAGAAAAGGATTGAACCGAACATAAAGTCAACAAAGTTCTTGAACAATATGTTGGCAGTGTTCTTACTGCGTGTGAAACCAGCCTCACACAGTGCGAAACCAGGCTGCATAAAGAATACCAGCATCGCTGCAAGCAGCATCCATACGGTATCCACAGACAGTGACAAATCTGCCACAGGGTCAGTTGCTAAAAATATACTTGTCATAATCTTGTTCCTTTCTCTCTTTTTTTAATTTGTGCTTTCTCGTGTTGTTCCTACTTTAATCTTTTAATTCTTTAATTCTAAAAGAATCACTTTTCCTGCTCCGCATTATACAGTGCGATGTCTCCGCGCTCGGCAGTCCTGATGCGCACGGCATCCTCAATTGGGATGATGAAGATACGTCCGTCGCCCACCTCTCCGGTGTGGGCTGCCTGCTGGATGGCACTTACAGTCTTCTCCACATTCTTGTCGCGAACCACTACGTTAACGAGAACGCGCTCGATACAACTCGTATCATACATCACGCCACGGTATATCCTGGCCTGGCGCATCTTGCCCTCTCCACGTACATCATAGTAAGAAAACCACTCGATGTCGGCGGCAAGCAATGCTTCCTTCACATCCTCGAACTTTGTCTTGCGGATGATAGCTTCAATCTTTTTCATGTTTACCTCTCCTAATTTTAATTTGTAAATCTGACATTTTGTTATATTTCGGGTGCAAAATTACTGCTTTTTGTTAGATTACGCAAGTAAAAACCGACAAAACGACAAACTAATTACTTGTTTCTTATCTTTTTATTTATTTAATATGCTTTATGCTTTCGATTTGAAACATGAAATATGATTTTACTGACGATTTGTTATTTTTATTAAAAACTTTGCATAAAAAGGTGCTAAAACTATTGCAAATACTAACAAATTGTTGTAACTTTGCACCCGAAAGATAACAAAAGAGTATTCAAACAAGAAAAAGAATAGCAAAATGACAGAGACAGTAAGGTTCACAAAGATGCATGGAGCTGGTAATGATTATATATATGTTAATACATTATTATATAATATAGAAGATCCAGCGAAGGCGGCAATACTGTGGAGTGCCCCGCATACAGGTATCGGAAGTGACGGGCTTGTACTGATAGACGAGGCAAAGATACCCGAGGCTGATTATTCGATGCGTATCTTCAATGCCGACGGAAGCGAAGCGATGATGTGCGGCAACGCCTCTCGCTGTATAGGCAAATATTTATATGAGAAAGGTTTGACCGACAAGACTCAGATTCGCCTCTTGACATTGTCGGGAATAAAGATACTTAACCTCCACCTCGACCCTTCGGGCAAGACAGTGGAAAGTGTCACGGTAGATATGCTCGCACCAGTGACAAAAAACAAGGCTCAGCTTGCCACCGACGACGGTTCGATGACCGAAGGACTGGTGGAGGCGGATGGCAGACAGTTCAGAGGAACATTCGTGTCGATGGGTAATCCCCATTTCGTGATCTTCGTGGATGACATAGATGGAATCGATGTGGCACGATACGGCAAAATATTGGAACACGACCCGCTCTTCCCTGAGCGTTGCAACATCGAGTTTGCTGAGGTGCTTTCTTCGGGAGCCATCCGCACTCGAGTATGGGAGAGGGGCAGCGGCATCACGATGGCTTGCGGCACCGGAGCATGTGCCACGGCAGTGGCGGCAGCCTTGACCGACAGGGCATCGCGCCAGAGCGACATCGTGATGGACGGAGGCACACTCCACATCGAATGGAGCGAACAAGACGGACATGTGTATATGACGGGTCCGGCGGCGTTTGCATTTGAAGGAGAGGTCGCTCTCCCCGAGAAATAGGCAAAACTTCAACAATCATATTTAAAAAGAAAAAAAGAATATTATGGCATTAGTAAATGAACATTTCCTGAAGCTGCCGAACAACTACTTGTTCGCAGACATCGCAAAGAAAGTGAACGCCTTCAAGGTGTCGCATCCCAAGGCCGACGTCATCAGTCTTGGAATAGGAGACGTCACCCAACCCCTTTGCCCCGCAGTCGTCGAGGCCATGCACAAGGCTGTAGATGAGATGGCAAACAAGGACACCTTCCGAGGCTACGGTCCTGAGCAGGGCTATCAGTTCCTGCGCGACGCTATCGTCAAGAACGACTTCGTGGCTCGTGGCATTCATCTTGAGGCAAGCGAGATCTTCGTCAACGACGGAGCAAAGAGCGACACCGGCAATTTCCAGGAATTGGTGAGATGGGACAACAGTATCGGAGTGACCGACCCAATCTATCCCGTGTATATCGACTCCAACGTGATGATCGGACGCGCTGGCGAACTGGGTGAGGACGGCAAATGGAGCAACGTGACATATATGCCTTGCACTGCCGAGAACGGATTCAATCCCGCATTGCCCGACAAGCGAGTGGATGTCATCTATCTCTGCTATCCCAACAACCCCACGGGTACAGTGATTACGCGCGACGAACTGCGCAAATGGGTGAACTACGCCATAAAGAACGACGCGCTCATCTTCTATGATGCAGCCTATGAGGCTTATATCCAGGATGAGGACATACCTCATTCAATATATGAGATAAAGGGTGCAAGAAAGGTGGCAGTTGAATTCCACAGTTTCTCCAAGACTGCCGGATTCACAGGTATCAGATGCGGATATACGGTTGTGCCCAAGGAACTGACAGTTGCCACCCTCAAGGGCGAGCGCATTCCTCTCAACCACCTATGGAACCGCCGTCAGTGCACCAAGTTCAATGGCACAAGCTACATCAGTCAGCGTGCCGCCGAGGCTATCTATACCCCCGAGGGCAAGGCGCAGGTGAAAGCCACCATCGACTACTATATGAACAATGCCCGCACGATGTACAACACGCTCACCGAACTCGGTCTTGAGGTGTATGGCGGACGCAATGCCCCATACATCTGGGTGAAGACGCCAAATGACATGGGAAGCTGGAAGTTCTTCGAGCAAATGCTCTACGAGGCTCATGTGGTATGTACTCCGGGCGTGGGCTTCGGTCCGAGTGGCGAGGGATATATCCGACTCACAGCCTTCGGCGATGCCGACGACTGCAAGGAGGCGATGGAAAGACTGAAGAAATGGCTTTCTTGAAAATTAGGAATTAGGGATTAGGAATTAGAAATTATTTTAGAGGATAATAATAATACAAACACATTTATTTAAAAAAGAAAGGGAAAGATTATGAAAAATGTAAAAAGATTGGTTCTCGCAGCTATTATGATGGTATCGGGAACATCAGTGATGACAGCACAGGACAAAGTAGAGGCTACCGTAGCAGCCGATGTAGTAAGTGATTACATTTGGCGTGGTACTAACTGCGGTAATGCGGCATTCCAGCCCACTTTAGGTATTAGCTACAAAGGATTGTCGCTCACAGGATGGGGTAGCGTTGGTATCGTGAACAGTGACGACACTAAGGAGTTCGACCTCACCCTCGCCTACACCACAGGCGGATTCAACATCGGTATCACCGACTATTGGTTTAATGCTGGTGGCGACCCCGAAGGACGCTATTTTGCTTATAGCGCTCACTCCACCAACCACGTCTTCGAGGCTAATATCGGTTATGACTTCGGTCCTCTCTCTATCCAGTGGTTCACTAACTTCTCGGGTAACGACTACAAGGACGACGGCAAGCGTGCTTATTCGTCATACGTAGAATTGGCAGCACCGTTCAAACTTGGCGGGCTCGATTGGAATGCAGCCGTGGGTGCAGTGCCTTTCAAGGACTCAGGCGTATATGGCGCATGCAGCAAGTTTGCCGTAACCAACGTGTCGCTCAAGGCTACCAAGGATGTGAAGATCACCGACTCGTTCTCACTACCCGTATTTGCCCAGGTTGTTGGCAATCCCCACGACCAGAAGGCATATCTCGTATGTGGATTTACGCTTATTCCATAATTTTTGAGGGAAGTTAAAGTATTAAGGAAGTTAAAGGAGTTAAAGACATTAGTATTACAAATATATAAACTTTCAAAACAATGGCAAATTTAAGATTTCAGGTTGTAGAGGAGGCATTCAAGAAGAGTCCCCTCGCCGTAGAGGCTCCGAAAGAGCGCCCTTACGAGTATTTTGGAAAGTACGTTTTCAACCGTGAGAAGATGTACAAGTATCTCCCGAAGGATGTTTATGAGAAGCTCGTTGACGTAATCGACAATGGCGCACGTCTCGACCGTTCCATCGCCGATGCAGTGGCTGCAGGTATCAAGCAGTGGGCTGTGGAGAATGGCGTCACACACTATACCCACTGGTTCCAGCCCCTTACCGAGGGAACTGCCGAGAAGCATGACTCATTCATCGAGCATGACTTCAAGGGCGGTATGGTTGAGGAATTCAGCGGCAAACTGCTCGTTCAGCAGGAGCCTGATGCTTCTTCATTCCCCTCTGGTGGTATCCGTAACACTTTCGAGGCCCGCGGTTATTCTGCCTGGGATCCTACATCGCCAGTGTTCATCATCGACGATACACTCTGTATCCCCACCATCTTCATCTCTTATACTGGTGAGGCACTCGACTATAAGGCTCCTCTGCTCCGCACATTGCATGCAGTGAATGTGGCTGCCACCGATGTCTGCAAGTATTTCTATGATGATGTTAAGAAGGTGCAGAGCAATCTCGGTTGGGAGCAGGAGTACTTCCTCGTTGACGAGGGCTTGTATTCTACACGTCCCGACCTCCTCTTGACAGGCCGCACCCTGATGGGTCACGACTCAGCCAAGAACCAGCAGATGGAAGACCACTATTTCGGTACTATTCCTGATCGTGTGCAGGCTTTCATGAAGGATCTTGAGATTCGCGCCCTCGAACTTGGCATTCCTTGCAAGACACGTCACAACGAGGTTGCCCCCAACCAGTTTGAGCTTGCTCCTATCTTCGAGGAGACCAACCTCGCCGTCGATCACAACATGCTTCTCATGTCACTGATGAAGAAGGTGGCACGCAAGCACGGATTCCGTGCCCTGCTCCACGAGAAGCCATTCGCCGGCATCAACGGTTCTGGTAAGCACAACAATTGGAGTCTCTCTACCGACACTGGCGTTCTGCTCCATGCTCCTGGCAAGACTCCTAAAGACAACCTCCGTTTCGTCACATTCATCGTCGAGACCTTGATGGGTGTATATCGTCACAATGGTCTGCTCAAGGCCTCTATCATGAGCGCAACAAATGCTCATCGTCTGGGTGCCAACGAGGCTCCTCCCGCAATCATCTCGTCGTTCCTCGGCAAGCAGCTCACCGAACTGCTCGACCACATCGAGGCTTCGGATACCGACGATCTCTTCGCCATGGCTGGCAAGCAGGGATACAAGATGGACATCCCCGAGATTCCCGAGTTGCTCATCGACAACACCGACCGCAACCGTACGTCTCCGTTCGCCTTCACCGGCAACCGCTTCGAGTTCCGTGCCGTTGGCTCTGAGGCCAACTGTGCATCGGCAATGACAGCCCTCAATGGTGCTGTGGCTGAGGCTCTCGTTGACTTCAAGACTCGTGTTGACGCTGAGATAGCAGCCGGTAAGGATCAGACCAAGGCCATCATTGACATCCTGCGTGAGGACATCAAGACCTGCAAACCCATCCGCTTCGACGGCAATGGATATAGCGACGAGTGGGTTGTGGAGGCTACCAAGCGCGGCTTGGATGTTGAGAAGAGCTGCCCTGTCATCTTCGAGCGCTATCTCGACGATTCAAGTGTCAAGATGTTCGAAAGTCTCAACATCATGTCGAAGAAAGAGCTTGAGGCACGCAACGAGGTGAAGTGGGAGACCTACACCAAGAAGATTCAGATTGAGGCTCGCGTGATGGGCGACCTCTCCATGAACCATATCATCCCTATCGCCACTCACTATCAGT
>JBJEAY010000613.1:0-7070 GCA_051869575.1 Prevotella sp.
ATTGCTAAAATAAAGCCTAATCTTTCAGATAGTCTTGAACAATCATTGAGGGTTGCTCTGAGGCTTGATGAAGTTACTCGAATATCTATATGCAAAAATGCGACGAGAGTCTTGCAAAAGCGTTACTCCTTATCCAAAATGAGGGAGGGATATCGCAAACTTCTTAATAAAGAGTCGAGTTTTCGACAGTATAAATCACATTATTAACATTTTAATTCTTTTTGCTTATGAAAAGTATTAAGCCTATCGCCTTGAAAGAGGCGAAAATCCTCAACAATGAGGAAATGAAACTCCTTTTTGGAGGTAGTGGTGGCAACAGCGGCATGACTAGTTGCACTGCAGATTGTGGTTCTCAACCGTCTGTGTCTATGACCGATTGCATAGGTACATGTATTGCCAAAAATGGCACTGGCGTAACATGTAGTGGTACAAACAATATTCTCACAAAATTTTGTGATGGTACGTCATCTACATCCCGCGTTGTGTAATATCATTTTAAAGTTTGAAGTTCCAGTACGCATGTGACAAAGGCTTATCTTTATGTACATGACATTGTGTTTTTAATAGCACAGGTTTAACTTTAAAGTAAGTTGAGGGTGTTGAAGAACTCGTAAAAGCCGATTTATGAACTTCCTAATATTTGATAATCAATGAAGGGGTTTGACAATAGGTATAATTGTGAGGTTCTGCAACACCCTTTTTACAACTTATAAAATATCGTATGCGGTTAAGAATACTATTATTTATATTACTTTTGGGATTTTACAATCCTATTTACGGCCAAAATATTCGTATCAGCGGTGAAGTTAGCAGTGCCATCACACAAGAGGGAGTGGCACGTGCAGTTATAAAACTTATGACCGCAGACAATGCTACACTTGTTGCTATCGACACTACCCGTTATCGGATGATTACGGAAAAGGGCGACAATTGGCAAAACACATACGCCGACAAGCAAAGCGGTGCAATTTTCTCGTTCATTGTTCCCGCTGAAAAAGAATATCTGCTCGTGGCCGAAGCCAAAGGATTTGAAGAGTTTCGTTGCCGGGTAGTGCCTGAATCGGGAAAAAAAACAGTTCCTGTTCCACCCATCTATCTCGTTCCGATTAAAGAGTATCAACTTGGCAAAGTAGAAATAAAAGCCACGCGCATCAAGATGTTTTACAGAGGTGATACCCTCGTTTACAACGCCGATGCCTTTAACGTGGAGCAGACCGAATCGCTGCGCAAACTTGTCCAGCAGTTGCCCGGCGCGGAGATGGAGGACGGCGAAATACGTATCAACGGCAAACGGGTGGACAACCTGCTCATCAGCGGCAAGGACTTCTTTCAAGGTAATATCCAGACCGCTCTCGATAACTTGCCCGCCTACATCGTGAGCCGCATCAAGGTTTACGACAAAGCCGGCGAGCAGTCGGAACTCACCGGACGGGACATGCACGATGAAAGCTACGTGATGGATGTGCGCCTCAAACGGAAGTATATCGGTATGTGGATGGCGAAACTCTCGGCCGATGGTGGGACTGAGGGACTTTGGGGCGGCCAAGCCTTCCTGATGCGCTATGATGACCGGCAGATGTTTACCGTCAATACCGATGTCAACAACTTCAATCAAGACCGGCAGATGTTAGATATGGCGAATACGAGCGACTATTTTCCTTGGGGCCAAGTCAGTACTAAAACCGCCCGTTTCTCCTATTACATAGAGCCCAACAAGATGTGGCGTTTTACCGCCGACGGAAAAGTCAGCCGTAAGGACACTGACAAACAGAGTTGGGAAAACAACGAAACCTATCTCTCGCCCGCCAATCTCATGAACTGCCATACGGAATGCTTTGACGGCGAAGACGTCACGGCAACAGCCTCCACGGCTCTCCGTGCCCGTAAGTCGGGCCGCTGGCAGCATTCTCTGAGCTACAATTTTAACTATGCACGCTGCCGTAACACTCGCGACAGCCGCAGTCTCTCTTACTACTTGCCCGCCAAAGCGGCCTGGGAGGGAATCCCACTTGACAGCATCATTCGCCTTGAAGAAAAGGAGATAGGCGAAAACGCCCTGCTCTACAGTTTGTTAGATCCTGGACTGTCGCGCTCGCACGGCTTTACTCACCTCCCCAGGTGGCAGTCGTCATTTGTATTTGGTACCGACTTGCTCAACTTCAACGCTTCGCTCAAGCACGAGACTCAGACCCGTAGCGACTTTTCCAACTACCGCCTGACAACCTATGCCGATGGGACTACCGATGCCCGCCGCCGTTATCTGAATCAGCGCGATTATAATTTTGAGTTTAGTCCCGAACTGGAGTGGGTACATCAATACGAAAGTCCGAAACGATATAACGGTGTGGTGACGCCTTTCCTCCGGTATTCTCACCGCCATGGCACAGCCAGTCACCCGGAATATCGTCTGGAACGTATGACAGAGTGGTCTGAGCAGCAGGGCTGGGGACTTGAAAGTCTAGGTCGCCTTCCCGAAACAGAGTGGAAATCTCTCTGCCTGTACGAAGCTAACAGCTACTATTCCACGGAAAAGGAGGAAAAGGCGGAAGCCGGTGTGCGTCTGTCGCACAAGGTACTCTTTGAACGTGGCACCTCACTGCTGATTGAGGCCAAAGAATCGTTTTACTACCTCCACCGCACGCTCGACTATGACCGTGAGGGCATCATGTACAGCCCACAGCGCGAAGGACTTTTCTTCCGTCCCTCCCTGACGCTGAAGTGGAAACACGAAAATCGCGAAGGCCGTATCTGGATGCCGGAGTGGGATGCCGGCTATCAAGGTAAGCCCTCCATGCCGGCCTTGACGCAACTTCTTCCCATTCGTGATGTCTCCGACCCATTGAACCGTTTTACGGGCAATGCCGACCTTGGCAACTCGTTCACACACGAGGTAAGTACTGCCTACCGTCTGCAACACGTCAAAAGCGGTCGTGTGTTCAATGTCAATGCCACTTACTGTCGCCTTCATGGCGACATTGCCACGCAGTCGGTCTATGACCCGGCTACGGGTATCCGCACCTATCGGCCGGTCAATACCTCGCGTACCCACGCCGTTCAGGGACGCACGGAATTTTCCTCGCCGCTCGACAGCAAACAGCGTTTTTACCTTTCGGCCTCCCTTTCAGCCGATTATTATCAGGCGGAGAATCTGTCCTTCCTGACCGAAGAAACCTCTGCCACAATCGGCCTGCTCCGCAATGTGGGAATTACGCCTTATTTTACACTACGCGCCACGGTGGGCAGCAAATTCCGCTTTTACGGACGATGGAGCACCGCCTTCCGCCACGTGTCCCAACCCGGCATGAGTGACAGCTATCGCGAAACAACGCTTTACGGTGACATCGGCTACACCCTGCCATGGGGCATCCAGTTTTCCACTATCATACGAACCACCTTCTACGCCGGCAACAGCCAGGCCGCCCTCAACCGCACGGTGACCGCCTGGGACGCGTCGCTCTCAAAATATTTCCTCAACGGCCGCCTCGGCGTTCACATCAAGGCGCACGACCTTCTGGCGCAAGCCACCACCTATCGCAGCGAGGTGACCACCACGGGGCGCGTGGAAAGCTATACCGACGTGTTGCCACGTTACCTGATGCTCACCGTAAAATATAATTTTAATTGGGTAAAAAATAAACATTGAAAAGAATAGACAAAATGCCCCATATACCAGTAGTTAGTATTCTGCTCCCTGTTTATAATGCAGGAAAGTATCTCCAAGAATCTGTAGAAAGTATTCTTATACAGACCTATACATCTTTTGAACTACTTATTCTTGATGATGGTTCAACTGATGGATGTATCGATTTTTTAAATGATATTGCTGATAACCGCATTCGTTTGATTAAACGAATGCATAATTACATTGCAACTCTTAACTATGGTCTCTCAATCGCCCGTGGCCGATATATAGCTCGGATGGACGCAGATGATAAAATGTTTCCTACTCGATTGGAAGAACAGGTAACAGTGCTTGAAGCAGACAAAAGCATCATTGTTTGCGCTTCATATATGCAACGGATGGGAGAAGAGGAAGTTTACAATTCAGGTTTGAAAGGAATAATCAATCCATTCGCCCATATACTTTTGCTTGGTAACTTCATAGCTCACCCCACTGTCATGCTTCGTACGGACTATCTCCGCTCTCATCAATTAAAATACCGCCCCAAATATATCTACGCGGAGGACTACAAATTGTGGTCAGATATAGCTTGCCTTGGTGGTACACTTTATATTATTCCCAAACCATTGCTTGAGTATCGCATTTCAGAAAGTCAAGTTAGTCGAGTACACTATCAACAACAACTTGAAACGGCTGGACGGATTCGTAATGAACTCTTGAACTTTTTAATAAAGAAAAAGTCCCATTGCTATGTGGAACATCTGAAGAATTTATTCAAAGCATACGTTTTGCTCAATGAAGATAACCTCCTTGACGACGAGTATATCTTCTATGGCTATTATAAAATCTTTTCACGTATTTTCGCCGAAGATGAACATTAAGCATGTATTCCCCTTTTACCCGCAATTTGATATGATGGATTGTGGCCCCGCATGTTTGCGTATGATTGCAAAACATTATGGCAAGCATTATACATTGCAAACATTGCGTAAGAAATGCTTTATTACTCATGAAGGTGTTTCTATGCTGGGGATTAGTGAGGCTGCGGAAAGCATCGGATTCCGTTCCTTGGGCGTTCGCCTTGATACGGATAGATTAGTAGAAAATGCTTCACTTCCAAGTATTCTTCACTGGAATCAAAACCATTTTGTCGTTCTCTACAAAGTCAAGGAGAAACAGAACGGAAAACATATATTTTATATTGCAGACCCTGCATCCAAGTGTGTGAGGTATAACCGCGAGGGGTTTGAAAAGTGCTGGTGCAGTTTGGCAGGCGAGCGAGAGGGTACGGCACTCTTACTTACGCCAGGGCCGGACTTTGATCAAATAGATGAAGAACTGGAAAATACAACCAAACGCGACCTAATCTTTTTCGCACGCTATCTGCTTCCTTATAAGGGACAGTTCATGCAGTTCCTTCTCTGCATGACATTGGGAAGTCTTTTACAGATGGCCTTCCCATTTCTTACCCAAGCCATGGTGGATGTCGGCATCGGCGACCACAATCTTGGTTTTATTACGATTGTTCTCATCGCCCAACTTGCCTTATTTTTCTCGCAGCTAGCCATCGGGTTCTTACGGAGTTGGATAATGCTCCACATCAACTCCCGCATAGATATTGCGCTTATTTCTGACTTTTTGATGAAACTCATGAAGTTGCCGCTCCACTATTTCGACACCAAGATGACGGGCGACATCATGCAGCGCATAGGTGATCATACCCGTATTAAGTCTTTTTTGATGGGAAATACGGTGAACATCCTTTTTTCTGTTGTAAATTTCTTTATTTTCACTGGCATCTTAGGTTACTATCATCCTCTTATTCTTGTTATTTTTCTTGGTGGCAATTCCCTTCATGTGGTTTGGATTCTGTCTTTTATGCGCTTCCGTCGAGAACTCGACATCAAGCGTTTCAATCAATCTGCTGGAGAACAGAGTAAAATCATCCAGCTTATTCAAGGTATGCAGGAAATAAAACTCAATAACTGTGAGCGACAGAAACGCTGGGAGTGGGAGCACATTCAAGTCAAACTATTTAGGATTAACGTGCGTGGGCTCTCTTTGGGCCAAATCCAACAAGCAGGTTCTTCATTTTTTACGCAAACCACCGGCATTATTGTCAGTTTTATTGCCGCTAAGGCAGTAGTGGATGGTCAGATGACCCTCGGTATGATGATGTCGCTCACCTATATCATCGGTCAAGTGGCAGCCCCCATAAGCGAATTTATAGGTTTTGCCCAGTCTTTCCAAGATGCGAAGATTAGCCTTGAACGACTAAATGAAATACATAATCAGGTTGATGAAGAGCAAAATATTGAAACCAAACTATCACGTCTGCCCGTCAATCGCGACATTTGCCTCAAAGATGTTACTTTCAGTTATAGTGGTGCAGACCGTGATTATGCTCTTGAGGGCGTAAATCTAACCATACCGGCTAATAAAGTAACAGCAATCGTTGGTGCAAGCGGCAGTGGTAAAACTACCATCGTAAAACTTTTACAAGGATTTTATGAGCCTCTTCGTGGACAAATAAGCATTGGAAATACTCCGCTCTCACTTATCAACCCTCACCTTTGGCGCAGCAAAGCCGGCAGTGTAATGCAGGAAAGTTTTATATTTTCCGACACTATCGCCCGGAATATCGCCATTGCGACTGATGATATTGACCTCAATCGTTTGCATCACGCCGTTGAGGTGGCTAATATTGGGGACTATATCAATTCTCTTCCGTTAGGTTATAGCACAAAAATCGGTATGGAAGGCAACGGACTAAGTGCTGGACAGCGCCAGCGTATTCTCATAGCCCGCGCTGTCTACAAGAATCCCGAATTTATCTTCTTTGATGAAGCTACCAATTCACTTGATGCTAACAATGAAAGCATTATAATGAAAAACCTCCAAACCTTTTATAAAGGTAAGACAGTCCTTGTTGTAGCTCATCGCCTTAGTACGGTTCGTCATGCAGATAAAATTATTGTGCTTGACCATGGCAAAGTAATCGAGGAGGGAACACATGACGAGCTAACTGTTCGTCGTGGTGCCTATTATACACTTGTTAAGAACCAACTTGAACTCGGTCAATAATAAATGAAAATGGAAGAAGAAAAGAAAATTTTCATAGACAAGGGACTTTCCCTTCGCAGCGAAGAAGTTAATGAAGTTATGGGCAATGTTCCGCATCGTGTATTTAGGGTCGGGACATTTCTTATCATCTGCATAGTAGCATTATTAGTAGTAATAGGCTATATGTTACAAGTTCCAAGCTATATAGAAGTCCCATATATAGTATCTGGAAATGCATCAGCGCTTGGCATAGTATCAAAAAATGCTGGTACCGTTATGTTCAGATATAATCAGCTACATACAATAAAAGAGGGAGATACCATCGCAACTGTAATGAAAGATAATGAGAGAGTTTATTATATTTCTCCAATAAGTGGAATGGTTG
>JBJEAY010000614.1:0-4694 GCA_051869575.1 Prevotella sp.
ATGGGATATATAGAGATTGCTTACAATGAAGACAATCACCTCAAGGTAACTCCATTGGGAGAAGATATACTGTATGGGCGTAAGCAAGCTCAACTCTCTGTCATTGTGCGCGAAGAATTGCGCGTAAAAAAGCGCAAACGTAGGCTCTTTATGGCAGAACAAGCTATGGATAGCATGCCAGACGAAGAACTGCTATTTGAAAAGTTGAGAGCATTGAGAAAGACCATTGCCAATGAAATAGAAAAACCGGCATACATTGTTCTCTCAGACAAGTCACTGCGTGCTCTTGCATCAGAAAAGCCAACCAACATTTTCCAATTCGGTAATACATACGGTATTGGCGAACATAAGAAGGAGCAATTTGGCGAACGCTTTGTAGATTTGATTTGCAATCACCTCGGAGTCAGCCGTTCTCCAGAACCCATTGCCTCACCCATCCAAAGCCGAGCTGAGGATGAGGACACTGAGATAATTCCAGTTATAAAATCAGGGTTGTCATATATGGATAGGCAAAAGCAGTTATATAGCAATGCCTATACACCTTGGACAGAAGAAGAGGAACAAGATTTACTTTTCCATTACAAGCATGGGAAAACTGTTTCTGAACTCATAGAAATATTCCAAAGAAACGAAGGAGCAATCCGTTCGAGACTAAGAAAGTTAGGCGAATAATTAAAACCCTGATTTAAATGCGCAAGCTATATTTGAGTTTCCAAAATAATGATAGAGAATTAGATATTATGACAAATGAAATAAAAGACAAAATACGCACTCTCGTAGAGAAGTACGAAGCTAATAAAGGATTCTATCGTACCTCCAAATTCAACGAGACCCAGCTACGCAATGAATTCCTTGACCCTCTCTTTGAGGCTCTTGGATGGGACATTCGCAATGAGGCAGGAAAGAGCACCAACGAACGAGAAGTCCTATTGGAAGAGGCATTGAAGGCTGATGTCTATTCTCATTCAAAGAAACCAGATTACACGTTTAGACTCTATGGGGAGCGAAAGTTCTTCTTAGAGGCCAAAAAGCCTTGTGTAAATATAGAGACAGAAGATGAACCGGCAAAACAGGTGCGCCGTTATGGCTATACAGCTGGTTTAAAAATTAGTGTGCTCAGTAATTTTGAACATCTGTACATCTACGATACTTCATATCCTGTAGAAAATAATGACACCCGTGTAAAAGCCATTGTACGTGAGTATAAATATACAGAGTATGAGAATGTTGCTGACGAACTGCTGGAGTATCTTGGCAGAAATTCTGTATATTGTGGCAAGTTTGATGAGATATGGAGCAAGATAGAAGGAAAAATCAACTCAAAGTCTGTTGATAAACTTTTTCTGATACAGATTAACGAGTGGCGTCTGCTGCTTGGTAGAGAGATTTATGCTGCAATGCCAAATATTGATATTGAGCAGCTTGGTGATGTCGTCCAGAGCTACATCAACAAGATTCTCTTTCTTCGCGTCTGCGAAGATCGCAATATTGAGACCTACCAGGTGCTTCTCAGTATAGCTGACCACAATAGCCATAATGAACTGGTCGAAAAATTCAGGGAAGCAGACAAGAAATATAATTCAGGTCTCTTTGAGGAACTTCTATCTGAAAATATTGTCTGCGATATTAGTTCGTCGTTTTGGACTATTATTCGCCAACTCTACTTTCCCGAAAGCCCTTATTCTTTCTCTGTGCTGTCATCAGATATCTTAGGAAAGATTTATGAAATCTTCCTTGCACAGAGACTGGAGATAAAAAAAGGAAAACTTGTAATTGCAAACAAGCCCGAAAATGTTGAGCGTGATATTGTAACTACACCTAATTTCATTGTTCGAGAAATCCTTCGCCAAGCAGCATCATCCGTTATTCCCTCTAAAACAGCACAAGGGATATTAGCTCTAAAGTGCGCAGACATTGCCTGCGGCTCAGGAGCATTCCTCTTAGAATTGTATCAACTTATTTATGACTCTTTAGTCGATTGGTACGTGATGAATGATAAATCACGGCTGATCCAGACAGGAGTGAACTCATATAAGTTACCTTATTCTATTAAAAGAGATATCCTGACAAAGTGTATTTATGGAGTGGATAAAGACTACAACGCTGTCGAGGCTTGTAAGTTTGGGCTGCTCTTAAAACTGCTTGAAGACGAGGATGTAAATACACTCTCGGCATTTCATCCTGTCTTGCCGGATTTAAATAGAAACATATTCTACGGCAATAGTTTACTTTCGCCCCAAAACGTACCATCTGAGTTGGTTGAGAAAATTAATCCCTTCGATTTTGGAAACCTAAAGTTCGACTTAATTGTCGGAAATCCTCCCTATATGAAGACCGAGGACATCAAACATTTTACTCCTGAAGAGAAGAAGTTGTATGAGAAGAATCATTTATACAAAAGTGCTCATAAACAATACGACAAATATTTTCTTTTCATAGAAAGGGCTCTCACACTTCTTGAGGAAGATGGTAATTTAGGATATATTGTACCCAGTAAATTGATGAAAGTAGGTGCTGCTCGTGAATTGAGAAAGATAATTTCCACAGGCAAGTATATGAAATCTATAACGTCTTTTGGAGCACATCAAGTGTTCGAAGACAAATCGACATACACTTGTATTTTGATTTTACAAAAGAAAGAGAATAAAGAGTTTTCATATTCGGAAGTCAATGGGATTACAGAATGGCGTGCCCGAAATGAGAATGAGTATAATGTCAGCTTGCGTAATTCGAGTGACATTTCCGAGACCACATGGGTACTCTGTACAGACAGACATAAACGCTTGCTAGATAAGATTAGGCTTCACAGCAAACCATTAGGAGAAATTGTTGGTGAGGATTATATCTTTAATGGCATACAAACCAGCGCCAATAAAGTGTATGTGTTTGTACCATTAGCCCAAGACAGGAACACTTATACTTTCAAAGCCTTTAACGGTCAGACGTATCAGGTAGAAAAGGCTGTAACAAAACCATATTTCAAAACGTCACAAGGTGTTGAAGCACTCAACACATACAGGACGTTTGTCCCAAATGCAAGAGTGGTCTTTCCATACAAACGTGGAAAAAACGGAAAGTTGGAACTCATCTCTCTTCAGGCAATACAGCGTAAGTATCCACTACTTCACTCCTTCTTACAGGATGCTAAAGCAGAATTGGGCAAACCATCAAGAGACATTCAGCCAACCCCAACCAATGGTAATGAATGGCATCGGTATGGCAGGCATCAAAGTTTAGAGGCTTGCGAAATCAGCGAGAAGATAATCGTAGGCGTATTGGCCCAGTCTGACAAATATGCCATTGATAAAAACGGCACTCTCGTTTCATCTGGTGGCACAGCTGGCTATTGCCTTATCAGCATCCCATCTGATAGCAAATATTCAATATACTATATCCAAGCCATACTCAACTCTTTGCAAGGAGAATGGCTTGCATCGCTTTATGGGGAAATATTCCGGGGTGGTTTCATTGCAAGAGGAACAAAGGTGCTGAAACAGATACCGATTCGCACTATTGATTTCGATAATGCCAAAGATAAAGACATGCATGATGCTATCACTGCACGTCAAATATCTCTCATAAAACTTGGCGATAAGATTGCCTCTGCAACAAGTAACCGCAGAAAGCTCACACCTTTGCTTAGACAATTTGAAACCCTAAGGCAGGAGCAACAGAAAGCAATAAACGCCCTATATGGAATATCCGAACAAGAAGCATTACAAATCCCAATAATCAAGGAAATATATGCAGCTGATTGAAAACGCCTCTGGACAAAAACTGAGAGGGGCATACTATACCCCACAGCCTATTGCCGACTTCATTCTCCGATGGGGAATAAATGACGGCAATGGTGCTGACGTGCTGGAACCCAGTTGTGGTGACGGAGTATTCCTTAAATGTTTGGCAAATGGCAACTTACCATACAAAAGTGTCACTGCCATAGAGTTTGAATCGGAAGAAGCTCAAAAAGCCCGGGCTATATATCTGCGCAATTCCGAGGTTATTAATTGTGACTTTCATCGTTTCTGCCTTGATACCGAGAAACGTTTTGACCTTGTTGTTGGCAACCCTCCATTTATCCGTTACCAATATTACGATGCGGAACAACAGTTGTTGGCAGACGAAATCTTCAAAAATGCCAAACTTAAACGCACAAAACTTACTAATGCGTGGGTGACATTTGTGGTAGGTTGTACACAGTTGCTTCGCGCGAATGGTAAAATGGGATTTGTAATTCCATCTGAGTTGCTCATGGTGAAATATGCACAACAATTGCGCAAGTTTCTTGCCAAGTCATTCAACAAGATAAATATCATCTCTTTTGAGAACCTTGTCTTTGAGGAAATACAACAAGAGGTTGTTCTGCTTCTTTGTGAAAAAAACGGCACAACTGAGCATAAGATAGAGCATATTGAGGTAAAAGACATCCAAGGACTTCTTGCACTTAATCCTCAAAAGTTGAAATTTCCGAGCAAGGACATTGATTTCCATACTGACAAGTGGACATATTATTTCCTTGACAAAGAGGAACTTGAATTACTGAATAAAGTGAAGAATCAGACCACTATTTCTACGTTTGCAAACGTCGAGGTTGGTATAACGACAGGCTCAAATGATTTCTTCACAGTTCCCCAATCCATCGTCAGTATGTATCAGCTGCAAGATTACGCCCGTCCTATGGTAGGAAGAAGTGT
>JBJEAY010000614.1:4794-7068 GCA_051869575.1 Prevotella sp.
TCGTCAGTATGTATCAGCTGCAAGATTACGCCCGTCCTATGGTAGGAAGAAGTGTACAAGTCAATAGCCTTTGTTTCACAAAACGTGACTGGAAGGCAAATGTGGCTTCTGAGGCGAAGGCTCATCTTCTTGTTTTCACTCCTGATGCAAAGGTTTCAGGAAATGATGGTGTAAAAGCCTATCTACAAAGCGGTGAGGAGGTTGGAATAGACAAGGGATACAAGACAAGTATAAGAGACCATTGGTGGGTTATACCGTCCATCAAACTTTCGGATGCCTTGTTCCTGCGCCGTAATAACCTTTACCCAAAATTTGTGCTTAACGAAGCTGGTGCATATACTACCGACACTATGCATCGGGTATTTATCAAAGAAGGAGTAAACAAAAAAGCTTTTGTGGCAAGCTACTATAACTCTCTCTCATTTGCTTTTGCAGAGATACTTGGCCGGAACTTTGGTGGTGGATGTTTGGAACTCATGCCAAGCGAGGTTGGAGATATATACTTGCCTTACAGGGAAGAGAACGAACAAATATTTGATACGATTGACAGAATGCTACGCAAAAAGGCAAGCGCTGATGAGATTCTGGATTATACTGATGATATTATTCTACAAAATGGTATGGGATTGTCGCAGAAAGAAGTCAAGATGGCTCGCTCTATCTGGAAAAAAATCATAAATAGAAGGTTAACCCGCGAAACGCTTGATAAACCATCAGAAAAGAACGTAACGATAAAGAATATTTACACGCAACTCAACTTCCTCGACCTCTTTGACCAATATTCAGATAATCCCATCGTGGAAAACTGTATGGTACACGAGGATATAGACATCCAATATGGAAACATCCCAACCCATCGTCAATTGCCTATCGACTATTCAAAGAACGTACTCATCTGTAATGTGAAGAAAGACAATTGGGAGCAGTATCTGGACGGTTCTGCAAAGATATACTATACAGGAAAGAAGTTTCCGGCAACTATTGCACTCAACAAGCTATACTACTTTATGCCCTACATTTCTGGTAAGGGCATACGTGATTTGTATTACATTAAGATAGCGCGTCTTGGATATCGCAAAGAAGGTCAGGAAAACGAAGACAAAAGCGACCTTAGACTTGTGTTCGAGATAAAACGCGTAGGGCAGCTCTTCGATGATTACAAGAAGGTAAAACTGGAAATATGGAGGACTTTCACGGACACAACCTTGAAAACACTTATTGAAGAATGAACATGCTAAACGTACAACACCATATCAACGACCTCACATCATTTATGCAAACAGAGGTATATGCTTCATTGGACGAGACAACCAAGTCTGCACTTGTTCGCAAAAAGGTTGAGTTGTGCGGCAATTATTTTTTGGAGATAGCCAGCAACTTGAACCGCAACAAATACAGGGGCTGCTATGCACCTCACAAGGCTGTGATGATTATGGCTGTCATGGAATTGGTAAAGTCGGGACATATTACCTCGAATGTCATCCTTTTAGACAAGGAATTAAAGGAAATGTTCAAAAAAATATGGCATAGGGTTGTTCCAACTGGAAGTCCGTTCAAATGTGAATACCGCAATCCATTTACGTATATGGATAGTGAGCCGTTTTGGGATTTGTCCAACGATAAAGACAAGGCTTTCATTTCATGGGAGGCATTTTATGCATTCTCTCATGATGAATCTCGCTCGGCAATTAGGGACTTTTTGATTCGTTCCATTCAAGAAGATACCATCTGTGAAGAATACAGCAATGGTCACCATAATATTAATTGGATGGTGGCAGAAGATTTGATTGCTTTATCTCCTGTTTTAGGTTTCGTTATCACCATCTAATATGAAGTTCAATATAAATATGAAGAAAATGGACATAGCAAAGAAAGGGTTAAGCAACCTGCATGCATCAGATGCCGAATATGTGAGACTTGTCTCACTTATTTCAGACCTTTGGGAGGATGCGAAAGCAAGGGCAGCGATTGCCGTCAACACAGAACTGATTGATGCGAACTGGAAGACAGGGCAGTATATTGTAGAATTCGAGCAAGGAGGTAACGCTAAAGCCAAGTATGGCGATAAGCTGATGACAAATCTTGCAAAAGACCTAACACGTCTTAGAGGAAAGGGCTTTAGTCGTTCTAACCTTATATATATGCGCAAACTGTATTTGACTTTCCCAAAAAGTGAGACGCTGTCTCACCAATTGACGTGGAGCCATTATTTTGAATTGCTCAAATGTGACGACACAATGGAGATGCAATTTTATATGAAGGAATGTATAAAAG